>NZ_CAAGSW010000002.1:0-300000 GCF_900774055.1 Methanococcoides sp. AM1
CTGATTCAGCATCCTGACCTCTTGAGCAAAGCTCAAAGGTCGCGCGCTGCAGAAGCGCTGATCTGGATTCGGACCTTGGCTTTCATCCATTAATATGAGTTAGAGTACGGCGGCCATAGCGGCAGGGCAACTCCTGTTCCCTTTCCGAACACAGAAGATAAGCCTGCCCACGTTGCTTACTGTACTGAGGTACGAGAGTCCTCGGGAAATCTGCGTCGCTGCTGTGCTCACTCTATTACCCTTTTTCTTTAGTTAATTTTGATCTGCTAGTTTTGACTTTGTTTTTCTGATATGTTTTTATCCATGATCACAATTTGCAGAGTCAAATCTATACACATTGAAATAAAGTTATATCCGATTGAGTCCTAAATTCTTAATGCTAGGGATATCCGGGGGTTTCTATGAGTAAAGTTTCAATCGTTTTTGTATACAATGCAGACAGTGGTCTGTTCAATGAAATGAAAGATTATGTTCATAAAATGGTGTCACCATCGAGTTATGGATGTAATCTCTGTGCCATCACCTATGGTAATGCAGGCATGAAAAGTGAATGGAGGTCCTTTGTGGATGATCTTCCCATTCCTGTGGTCTTTCTTCACAAGGATGAGTTCGATAAAGAATATAATTATCCCGGAGCTTCATTCCCATGTGTATATCTTGAAAAAGATCACCGGCTTGATCTGCTGATAACACCTGATGAAATAAATGGTTGCAATGACATTGGAGATCTGAAAGCTCTTGTCAATGACAAATTGAAGTTCATTGCTGGGAATTGATCCCATGGTCTCTTTTACTGAGAAACTTCAGGCTTTCTTAGCCTTGACGAGATTCGGAAACTCCGTTTTTGGTATGTTCTCCGTTATCCTTTCAGGCATTCTCTCAATGGAATTTTTTGGAAATGGAACTGAATATGTGACAGCAGCAGTGGTCTCCATCTTCCTGTTCATGGGTTCTTTTTCCATAAACGATTACTTCGATCATCTGGTAGACATTGCGAATAACAGGACGGATCGACCAATTGTTACAGGTGCAATATCACGTGACACTGCACTTCACGTAGCTGTTGGCTGTCTGCTTCTGGCATTTTTAATATCGTTGAAGCTGGGTGAATTTGTTTCCTTGTTCATAGGCTTCAATATCCTACTGTCGATATTCTACAGCAGCCATCTGAAAAAAGTTCTTCTGCTGAAGAACATATCCATTGCCTATTGTTTCACAGCAACTATTATTTTCGGCACCATTATCGTGGATATTGTAGCAGAGCCATTGGTGCAGTTCTACATCTTAATGGCATTTCTGGTAGGTCTTGCCTTTGAGATAATGGCAGATATCTCTGATATGGAAGGAGATATGCAGCACCGTGTCCAGACAATAGCATGGCGCATCTCTCCACGTTCTGCAGCCATCATCTCTTCTATTATCTTCTCAGTGGTCTGTATTCTTGATCCTCTTCCATATTTTGTGGACCTGCATCCTAATCTTGTTCATGACACGTTATTCCTTTTGTTGATAGTGCCAGTAGCAGTTGCTTATCTATTAATTTCCAGGTCTTTGATAAGTGATCAATCGAAGACCAACGTATTGAAATTGAGATCGAGAACGATAGTACTGATGCAAATAGGTTCGCTGGTTTACCTGATAGGTTTCCTTGTCTAAACAGCACTATATATAACAATGAAACAGATATAATATTTCTTATACGTAATTTTGGGTGTGCAAATGAAAGAATATGATCTTATAGTGATAGGTACCGGTTCCGGGATGAACTATGTTGGTTTGATTATGCAGGATAACCCGGAGATGAAAGTAGCTGTCATAGATAAGGATGATCCCGGTGGCATCTGTCTTACAAGGGGTTGCATCCCCTCCAAGATGTTGCTCTATCCTGCAGAACTTGTAAGGGAAATTGGAAGATCTCAAGAATTTGGAATTGATGCTGAGATCAAGAACATCGATTTCAATTTTATTATGGAAAGGATGCGTTCTACCATAGGTAAGGATATTGAGATGATCCACAGCGGACTTTCATCCAGTCCAAAAATGGACTACTACCAGGACACTGTAGAATTCATTGAACCATATGTGCTTAAAGTTGGGGATGAAACGATCACTTCAAAGATGATATACCTGAGCATAGGTTCAAAACCTATGATCCCTCCGGTCAAAGGTCTGGATGATGTCGGTTATCTCACAAGTGACAACGTTTTGGATCTAACTTTATTGCCGGAAAGTCTTGCTATCATAGGGGGTGGCTATATTGCTGCCGAATACGGTCATTTTTTCTCTGCCATGGGTTCTGATGTAACTATAATAGGTCGCAGTCCCAGAATTATCACTCAGGAAGAACCCGAGATCAGTGAGCTTGCACGAAGAAAAATGGGGGGTCATATTTCTATACTCACCAATCACGAAGTTGCTGAAGTTAAAACATCAGGAAATCAGAAGAAGATCATTGCAAAGGACAGGCAGACAGGCGATGAGATCGAGATATTTGCCGATGAGATCCTTGTAGCCACAGGAAGAAGTCCGAATACTGATATCCTCCATCCTGAAAAAGGAAACATTGAGATTGATGATAGAGGCTGGATAAAGGTCAATAAACATCTGGAGACAAGCTGTCCCAATGTGTGGGCCTTTGGTGATGCCAATGGTAAATATCTTTTCAAGCACGTTGGCAATTATGAGTCTACTGTTGTCTACCAAAACTCTGTTCTCAATGGTGATATGGAAGTTGATTATCATGCAGTACCCCATGCTATTTTCTCATATCCGGAGATCGCTGGTGTAGGAATGGGGGAGGCAGAGGCGGTTGAACATTATGGGGAAGATAACATTTCCATCGGTTTCCAGAGGTTCGAAGATACCGGTAAAGGAGTGGCTATGGGCCTTGAAGATTATTTTGTCAAGGTCATACTGGATAACTCTACTAGTATTCTGGTTGGTGCCCACATAATCGGACCACAGGCATCTGTTCTTATCCATCAGGTGATAACTCTCATGAACACTCCTGGAGCTAATGTAGGTCCAATAGTCCACGGAATGGACATCCACCCGTCCCTGAGCGAGGTTGTCAAACGTGCATTTTACTCAAGGATGCCTGTTGGTGAATATCACTCAGTATTGAAGTCCCTTGAGCTTGAATACTGATCTCTTTTCTCTTTTATGATAGTGTTCCTATCCATCCTCTGACAAGTATAAAAACTATGATGAGTGGTAGAATATATTTTATATATGCTCTTGCCTGGCCCGGGAACTTCAGTCCCTTTCCGGAATCAGTTTCCCGAATGAAATTGTTCCATCCCCATCCGAAACTATAACTGCAGAACAGCACCAGTGTAAGTGCACCTATTGGAAGGATATTGTTAGTAAATATGAAATCTTCCAGATCAAGGATAGATGTTCCTTCACCAAAAGGCTGGTACCAGCTCAATGGTCCGAATCCAAGGCAACATGGTATGGATAAAATGAAGATCGCAACTCCGCTTATGAGCGACGCCTTCTTTCTTTTCCATCCCCATTCGTCCATTGAAAAAGCTATTACATTCTCCGAGATGCCCATTACAGTTGACATTGAAGCAAAGGCAAGGAACAGGAAGAAGAGAGTTCCCCACAATATGCCTGCAGGCATTTGATTGAAAACGTTCGGTAATGTTACAAAGAGAAGCCCAAGACCTGATCCTACATCAATCCCGAAAGCAGAACATGCCGGAAATATCATAAGGCCTGCCATGAGTGCTATGGAGGTATCCAGGAATGTGATCCTTAGAGATTCTCCTGTAAGTGAATGATCTTTGTTGATGTAGCTTCCGAAGATGGTCATACCCCCGACTCCCACGCTCAAAGTGAAGAATGCCTGGGTCATGGCTGCATATATGCCTGTCCATGTTAAGCCCGAAAAATCCGGTTCAAGATAAAAGCTGATCCCTTCAGCAGCACCAGGAAGAGTCACAGAACGAAGTACAAGCACGATCAAAATAAAGAATAGCCCTGACATCATGAACTTGCCGGTTCTTTCAACCCCTTTTTGCAATCCTGCTGAACATATAAGGATCCCAAGACCCACTACCAACGCCATCCACGCTATCATTTCCATGGTCCGACCCATGAACAGGTCAAAGAAAACCCCTACTTCTGAGGGGTCGAGATAAATGAAACTACCTTTGACCATGTAATAGAAATATGCAAGCCCCCATCCTGCAACGGTAGTGTAGAACATAAGCAGGATAACATTTCCTATGATAGCGATATATCCAAAAAGGTGCCATCTTTTCCCCTCTGGTTGCAGTTTACGCAAGGATCCTGCAATATTCTGCCTTCCCGCCCTTCCGGTAGCAAATTCCATTATTAATATCGGTAATCCGAGGATTAGGAGAAATGCAAGATAGACGATAACAAAGGCAGCACCTCCGTATTTTCCTGCAATAAAAGGGAAACGCCAGATGTTTCCAAGACCTATGGCACATCCCGCAGAAACAAGCAAGAACCCGACTCTTGTAGCCAATTGCTCACGGGTGGTATCCGCTATATCATCTTTCATCTTTATCCCTTTTCATATGAATGTTAATGGGATAACTATACATTATACACTGTATAAATATAATACTACAAAGTCTCTAAATATTATCTAATCTGAAAACAATAAAAAAAGAAGGAACCCGTTAAGGGTTCATGAGGAAAGGGCAAGAATAGCTTCCGCAAGGTCTCCGTTAGCACTTTTAAGAGCTTCAAGAGCAGCGTCTTCGCTTGCACCGGTCTGCTCTGCTACAAGCCTGACATCATCTTCAGGTATTGTGACTTCACGTGGAACATCTACGGGAGTACCTGTTATCTGATAGGTGTCAACTCCCTGTGCATTCATTATGCTGACACTTGCGTCACTAAATACTATATCCTTATCTGCGGTTCTTATGATGACCTGTTCCACATCTTCTATCTCATCGATGTTGATGCCCATCTGTTTCATCATCTGTTTGACTTTTTTCGGGTTCATGCCCCGTCCGCCCATACCTGGAATCATTTGATCACCTTTTAATTATTACCGCGTAGGATGGTATTACTCAATTAAATACCTTGTTCTTAATGGCAACTGCCACCGCAGCTGCTGCATCCGCCTGCAGCCATTGGGTTGTCGATGATGAAACCTTTGCCACCATCTGTGTCAATGTAATCGATGGTTGCTTTGTCCAGCTGTTCGCTGATGTCCGGTCCCATAACGATCTTGATCTCCTTGTTTTCGACTGTGACATCTTCATCACTGATCTCGTTGTCGAGTGCCATTCCATACTGGATGCCGCTGCATCCCATACCTGCAACAAATACTCTCAATGCATGGTCCTGTTTGTCCTCAGCTTCGAGCAATGCTTTCAATTCTGTTGCAGCAACGTCTGTAATTTCGATCATTCTTTGTCACTCCATTTTTTGGTAACTTTTTAAAGTCAATAAATGCGTTGGTCTCTATATACAGTTTTCGTATATATATGTTCGGGTACCAACGAACAAATATTCACATGAACTCTACATCATCATCTACAGGATTGGTCAGTATTTCCTGTGTATATGCGTTGATCTCCACAGAGTTCCTTGCACCTTTAACTTCCCATATAGGCACATAGACAAGGTCGATCTTGAATCTGATATCATCCATTGATGGTTTGAACATCTTGTGTTCGGATATCATTGCCTCTCCAACGACATTGTTGAAACGCACATCCTTTGTATATTCTTCTATAATGTTTGATATTAGCGTGCTTTCCGCTTCCTTTTGGTCGATCATCTTGCTCTTGATCTCATAGTTATCATCAGGAAGTATCACATGGTCATTTACCTGATGCAGTTCCATTTCTTCCTTATTACCGTTGAGGGCATTAAGACAACCCTGACCCTGGCCGGAAATATCAATTACTTTGTTCTTGAACCTGTGTTCTGCTTTGACAGCATAGGCATAATTCCAGAAAGGTACTAACTTGAGAATAACATCCTCGGGGATACCTATCTCGGACTTTGCCATTGCTGCAGCCCTTTCTTTTTCCAATTTTATAGGTGCAGTGTGAAGGTCAAGGGTTGATGGAACTGGTTGTGGCGCTTGCCATAATGCCTGCTGGGGCTCTGGTGCAGTTGTCACAGGTGCTTCCATATATGATCGTTCCGGCTCCTGATAGTTTCCAACTGTGTCTGCCTGTTGCATCTCAGGGGAAGTTGCCCAGATGTTGAAACCTTCCTGTTCTTCCTGTGCTGGCATCTGCGGGACAGATGGTGTGGGAGGCTCCACCGAAGGAGCTGATATTCCAGAGCTTACTTCAAAGCTTCCTGAGAAACCAGTAGATGTGGGTGCAGTCTGATCTGCCGCCATAGCATTGTTGTCTACATCGTAAGCCACAAGCTGAAGATCGGTGGCATTGCCTTCAAGGTCGGCGATGACAGCTTTTCCTATCTGGAGGGATAGTTCGTCACGGTCCCATATGATAAGACCCACATGAGTTGCATAATCGTGAAGTTCCGGCTCCATTTTCTGCATGGTGACATATAGTCCTACGCCGTCCCTGATCTGGTCTGCAAAGTTCCTGATCTGTGCAGGATCTGGCTTCCCGGTGAGTAAAATATAGGTTCGGTGGTCGTTTTTCTCTACGATCAGGTCCACAGTGTCAGATTCTGAAACAATGTGTCCGGAAGTTGTGAATATGTTTGTCAGGAGTTCTGCAAGTTTTTCTTTCATTCTCATCAACCATTTGTTATTGCATTATCTGAATATCTCCACCACAAGACGATCAGAGAACTCTGGTCGTAGTTTCCAGTTCAATGCCTTTGTGAGTGATATTATATGATATGGTCTTGTCAGGAGGGATCATTCCTCTCATCTTACGTATCAATATCGTTCTCTCGATCTCGCTTCCACGTTCTTTCATGCGGAATTCAATAACCCCGTCACAAATGCTCTTGAGTCCATTTTCCACTTGTGGGTCATGTGTACCACCGGTCATAAGGATGAGCTGTACAGCATTGGTGAGTTTTCCGATAGACGAGATAACTTCGATAGCTTCTGTAACAGATTTCATATCATAGGATCTCAGGAAATATGATATGGAATCGATAACCCCTCTGTACTGCCCTCCCCTTTCTTTAGAGGTAGCAGTCTTAAGCTGGTTCATCGTATCAGTATTCTGTTTCAGGAAATCCTTGGCCGAGAGATTGCATGTAATACTTTTGGGTAGAATATTGCAGAACCTTAAGGTATAAGCATCAACAAATTCCATTTTCCCGTTCTCGACATATTGTTCAATATCCCATCCGAAGGTTCTCATATCCTCGATTATTTCCTGAACCGGATGTTCGGCAGAAAAGTAGTAAACTTCCTCGTTGTTCGTCAGACCACCATATATAAACTGTTGTGCAAATAGCTCTGAGCTTGCACCGGGTTCTGCAAGTATCAATATAGTTGTTCCCGGAGGAACTCCTCCTCCAAGCTGAACATCAAGTCCTAGCAACCCAGTCGGTACCCTGTAGCCCCCTCTTCCATCGAAACTATAATCCATTCTTTCACCTTGATATCTTATGTAAAAAAATATTCTAATGAAGTTTCTATACACTATATTACTATCATTACATATTGATTCCTCTTAGTTTTTATAGTTATAGTATATTTATTAACTGATTACTATGATGGATCTTGACAATCTCAAATATGATGACAATGGTCTTATCGCGGCCATTGCACAGGACAATAAAACTGGTGAAGTTCTCATGGTTGCCTACATGAACGAGGAGGCTCTTAAACTTACCATTGAGACGGGGATAGCTCACTACTGGAGTCGTAGCAGGCAAAAGCTGTGGAAAAAAGGCGAGAGCTCCGGTCACATGCAGACAGTACATGAGATGCTGATAGATTGCGATATGGATGCCATTGTAATGAAGATCGAACAGGAAGGCGGCGCATGCCACACTGGCTATCGTTCATGCTTCTACCGCAACATCGAAGGCGATGTCGTTGGCGAGAAGGTCTTTAACCCCGATGAGGTCTACTAATTTTTTTGAGACTGAGGTCATAAGGAACTATCTTTTGTTCCTTTTTCCTATCCTTTTTCTGCTCACATTGCTTTTCTGTCATTTGTGTTAAATAGTTTTGAACGGTAGTTCTGTTTATGGAAAATAAAGAGATTACAAGGATCGTTCCGGATACAAGTGTTATTATTGATGGTCTTGTATCCGAAATGATCGTTGCAGGGGATTATGAGGGAGCAGAGATATTCATTCCTGAGGCCATGGTGGCAGAACTGGAATCCCAGGCAAATCGTGGTCTTGAGATCGGCAATAAAGGTCTGGATGAGCTAAAACAGCTTCAGGAACTGGCAAGAGAGGGCTTGATCGATGTATCTTTTACAGGTGAACGCCCGACCATTGAAGAGAGGAAGTATGCTAAAGAGGGCGCATTGGACGCGATTATTCGTTCATGTGCTGAAGAGCTGGACGCTACTTTTGTGACCGGTGACAGGGTGCAGTACGACGTTGCAGTGGCAAAGGGAATGGACGTTGAATACCTTCCTCCGAAAAAAGCCGAGTTCATTACCCTGCATATTGAGGATTTCTTCACTGATGATACAATGTCTGTGCATCTGAAGAACAAGGTCATTCCAATGGGCAAACGTGGTTCCATCAGGAATGTGGAATTTGTGGAAATAAGGGATACTCCATGCACTTCAAGTGAGCTGAAAGAGATAACTCGTGAGCTTCTTGAGCGAGCACGAGCTGATCCGGAATCCTTCATTGAAATGTCTCTAAACGGTGCTACCGTACTGCAGATACGCGATATGCGAATAGCTATCTCAAACCCTCCATTTTCAGATGATGTAGAAATAACGGCAGTACGTCCTGTGGCCTCGGTAAAGCTGGATGAGTACCGTCTGGGCGACAAGCTCAAGGAGAGGATACTTGGACAGCGTGGAATTCTGGTATCAGGTCCTCCGGGAGCGGGTAAATCCACATTTGGAGCAGGAGTTGCCACTTTCCTGCATGAGCACAACTATGTTGTAAAGACAATGGAATCCCCAAGGGACCTGCAGGTTCCCAGGGAGATCACACAATATGCTCCTCTTGAAGGAAGCATGGAAAAGACCGCAGATGTGCTGTTGCTTGTAAGGCCTGATTACACTATCTATGATGAAGTGCGAAAGACCCGCGATTTCGAGATATTTGCAGACATGAGGCTTGCAGGTGTCGGCATGATCGGTGTTGTGCATGCCAACCGTGCCATCGATGCTGTGCAGAGGCTCATCGGCAGGGTTGAACTTGGTGTTATTCCTCAGGTTGTTGATACTGTCATCTTTATTGACAAAGGAGAGGTCGCCCAGGTCCAGACCCTTGAGTTCACCGTAAAAGTGCCATCAGGAATGATGGAAGCTGATCTTGCAAGACCTGTTATCGTTGTTTCTGACTTTGAGACCTCAACCCCCGAATTTGAGATATATACCTTCGGAGAGCAGATCGTTGTCATGCCAGTATCAACTTCAACAGGCGGCAGGAAAGCTGTCTGGTCTCTTGCGGAAGGTGAGATCAAGGACGTTGTCCAGCGTTATACCAGCGGTCCTGTTGAAGTTGAGATGACCTCCGACACAAATGCTGTAGTGAAGGTCTTTGAGAAGGAGATCTCCAAGGTGATCGGCAAAAGCGGTGCGGTCATCGATGAGATCGAAAAGATCGTAGGGGTTCACATTGATGTGCGTGAGCTTAAAGAGCAAAGCAGCAAGGGCAAGGGTCGGGATAAAGATCGTTTCTCAGGGAGCTCTTATCGTCCTACTGTTGAGCACACAAAGAAGCATGTGATCCTGAACGTTCCTGAAATCGCTTCACAGGATGTCGAGATCTATGCAGGTGAAAGTTACCTCTTCACTGCAACAGTTGGTCGCCATGGCGATGTAAAGGTCCGGAGTAATTCTGCCATCGCTCACAGCATAATGGATGCTGTGGATGACGGGGAGCCGATCCTTGTAAAAGTCTTGTGAACTTTAGGGGAAAGTTGTAGAGGGTTTTCATTTCCTCTGCAAACATCAATTTTTTATTTTATTTCATTCTATATTTTAGAACCTTCAAGTATTACCTTTCCATGGTTAATGGATTATACTGAAGTATGAGCGAATGTGCTATAGTTCTTGAATATATGTGTCTATATCTATGAGTTAATTTCCCATCCCGCACATATTTTGGCCAAACAATCACAACTTATTTAAAGTTCGTGTTACTTAATGCATATGAATTTCACAGTATTCTTACTGCAAAGAGGATAAAACATGAAGAAAACAATAATTATCGGATCAATTATTGCACTGATCTGCCTCACCGGCCTTTCAAGTGCACACTTTACAATGATTTTCCCAAGTGATGATGAAGGCAGTGTATGGGATGTCACTCCGGAAGATTATATTGCAGAACTTGGAGACACAAAGACCATCTACACAATGTGGGGACATCCTTATGAGCACATATCATTTGACATGTCAAGCGTACCGGAGATCAGTGTAACAAAACCCGATGGTACAATTGAAGTCCTCACTCCCGAAGAGGTTATGGTGGACAGTATGGATGAAGAAGGTAACATGGGTACTTTCCTTTCATACAAAGCCTCTTTCACAGTCGACCAGTATGGCGACACTGTTGTAGCGGTCAAGTATGAAGATGCGGACGAAGACATGATCGATTACACCAAAGCAGTCATCCACTGTGGAGAAGAGATGTGGTTCGGCTGGGATTCAATGGTCGGCCAGCAGACAGAGATCATCCCATACATGCGCCCATATGGCATGGAAGAAGGATTCGTCTTTGCAGGAAAAGCTCTTTACAATGGCGAACCACTTGCAGACGCCGATGTTGAGGTTGAGATATACCACGACCTTGAAGCAGGAATTGAGATCGTAGAACAAGCAGAAGAACTTTACCCATATGATGCACCAATGGTATTCACAAGGCTCACAAGATCCAATGCTGACGGTGAGTTCGTGTACACTCTCGATGAACCGGGCATCTGGTTCGTTGGTGCTACCATGGAACCTGAAGAGGGGCAGCCTGTAAGAGGCGTGTTCATAATTCCGGTAATTGAAGAGTTCCCTGTAGAAGAGACAGAAGCTCCAGCTAGTCAAGAAACTGAAGTGGAACCAGAATCAGATGCCACACAATCTACTCCCGGATTTGAATCTGTGTTCGCAGTTGCCGGACTTCTTGCAGCATTGTTCATCGCAGGAAGAAAATTGTAAAATATGTCATGGGGACAGCTTCCCCATCAATCTTTTTTTATACTTGATTATCAGTAATCCACATTAAATTAGATAAAACGCAAAACTCGTTATAATAAATATTACAAAGGAGAAAACAAGTATGCACATATCTGACGGCGTACTATCCCCTGCAGTGATAACTGCAGGTTGGGCAATAACGATACTTCTGCTCCTTGCAACCCTCTGGTGGGGCAAAAAGGATGTAGACATCGCCGAGGAGATACCAAAGATCTCTGTCATGACAGGAGCTTTCTTTGTGGCATCCCTGATACATGTGTCAATTGGGCCTACCAGTGTACACCTTGTGCTCAACGGACTTCTTGGAGTGGTTCTTGGAACCCTCGCATACCCTGCGATCTTCATTGGCCTTGTCCTTCAAGCACTATTGTTCCAGCATGGTGGCATAACAAGTATTGGCGTCAACGTCATCAATATGGGCATACCTGCACTGATCGTCTATGGGATATTCAAAAAAGGCTATTCAGCGGGTTTCAATCCCTCCATACTTGGAATAATTTGCGGTTCAATGGCAACAATGCTCTCTGCAATAATGCTTGCTATCGTGCTCATATCCACAGGAGAGGAATTCACAGAGGTTGCCTACATAGCTGCTGCTGCCAACATACCGATAATGATAATCGAAGGAATATTGACAGGATCTGTGGTCACATTCCTTCTGAAGGTCAGGCCTGAACTGCTCCCCATCAACAAGGAGAAATAAAAAATGGTCAATTATAAGATGATATGGACACTGGCATTTGCCTGTGTTCTTTTAACAGCAATTGCACCTGCTGCATCCGCACACCGCGTTTATGCACAGGAGCAGGTCACTGAGGTACAAATAAGATCATGGTATGGAGGAGGAGACCCCATGCCAAATGCCGACATCAACATTTATGCCATAAAGGACGGAAAGGAAGAGCTTTATATCACAGATGTGACCGATGAGGAGGGGATATACTACTTCGAACCAAAACTTGGTGTTGTAGAATATAGAGTAGTAGTCTCCCAAAGCGGGCACCAGAAAGAGATCACATTCAACGTTGCAGGTTCTGAAGGCTCCAGCGAAGAAGCTGAACTCCCACTCTCAGCAAGAATTGTAGCAGGATTTGGGTACCTTGTCGGGCTTGCTGGTTTTGGAATGTACCTGTCAGCGCGCAAAACAAAATAAAGAACAACTACTAAAAAACGATACAGGAGAATAACACATTGGACTATCCCGAAATAGACAGGTATGCTTCAATTGATTCACCCATACATAATTTCGACCCGCGTGCTAAGATCATTACGTTCATGGTAATGATATTCTCCTTTGTTTTTTTGGACAGCATTACAAAAGCCCTTGTTGGCCTGGGGATAGCCAGCCTGATATACATTATAGCAAAACTTCCAAAAGCATTTATAATGCACCGCTTGAAAGTTGTGTTCCTGTTCCTGGCCCCACTGCTTATTATCATGCCGCTTACCGTTGACGGACAGGCCATCACACAGTATCATGGCATAACGGTTACACAGGAGGGACTGCAATACTCCTCCCTTGTTATAATAAGAGCGCTTTCAGCTGTCACCCTTGTGCTTATAATGCTTGGTACCACACGTTTTGACATCACGATCAAGGCACTCTACATGCTCAGGGTGCCCGGAACGCTTATACAGATGTTGATGTTCACTTACAGATACATATTCGTGATAATGGACGAGTTCCAGAGGATGTGGAAAGCCATGGAATCAAAAGGATTCAGGCTTAAAGCGAACAGGTACGGACTATCCGTTCTCGGGAACATAATCGGGATGCTGATAATAAAAAGCTATGACAGGGCACAGCGTGTTTACTACTCAATGATATCCAAAGGCTACACCGGTAACCCTAGGACAATAGTGAACTTCGAACTACAGGCAAAGGACTATGCAATAGCTCTGCCCATGATATTCATTGCACTCTTTATGCATACCTATCACCTGGTGTTATAATGAAAGAAGCAATTCGTGTAAAAGGACTTACATATTCATACCCTGATGGGACCCCTGCACTGGAAAACATTGACATCACCATCAATGAAGGAGAAAAGATAGTTATTATCGGACCCAATGGTGCCGGAAAAACCACCCTTTTCCTTCACCTCAACGGTACTCTCAAGAGCCAGGATAACACGGTCATGATCTTTGGAAAGAATCTAGGCGATATGAAAGTCGAAGAGAGGATTAAAGAAGTGGGAATTGTATTCCAGGACCCTGACGACCAGCTGTTCATGCCCACCATCTTCGATGATGTGGCATTCGGTCCCATCAACATGGGATTGGGCAAAGAGGATGTGGAGAATCGAGTGAAAAAAGCTCTGTCCCGTGTCGGACTTGAGGGATTTGAGGACAGGGTTCCGCATAACCTGAGCTATGGGCAGAAGAAAAGAGCAGCACTAGCAGCTGTACTGTCCATGGAACCACGGATACTGATTCTGGACGAACCAACGGCCAACCTAGATCCGAAGAGCAGGGCAGACCTGATACAGGTGATCAATAACTTGAACGAGGACGGGATCACCACTGTGATCGCCATGCATGATGTGAACGCTCTCCCGGCCCTCTCAGACCGCGTCTATGTGCTGAACAGAAAGATTGTCGGCGAGGGAAGCCCGCGGGAGATATTCTCCAATTCAGAACTTCTGAAAATAAATCATCTAGAAGCACCAGACGTGTTCAAGCTATTCAAGGTATTGGCATGTTTCGGGTACGACTGCGATACCCTGCCCATGTCGATCGATGAGGCTGTACAGTTTCTCACAAGGACGATAGAAAGCGGCAGTGGACACATCCATCTCCATATCCACGAGCATACACATGAAGAGGTCCGGAAGTTCCTGTACAGCTACGACCATCATTAAAACGTTATATCGTACATAACATATTCGAATATAGAGGTGTGTAGTACTACAGCACATTCATCAGAATCAATAATAGAAGAGATATTACAGGATACTTCGGATCATCTTAAAAAAGTTTATCGGAGATTGGATGACCTAATCACACTACCCATGGATGATGAAGCTGCAGAAGCCATCCTCAATGGACATGGGTTCGATCAGGTACTTGATGCTATTACCATGTTCAGATGTCTTTATACCATAAAACTTGAAACCGAACATGCAAATACCATACTCGCCAGCAATGAACCATGGGAAATGCTGAAAAATTATTCATTTTATCCGAATTATTGTCAGCTGGTACGAACTGCTCCTGTGGTCCCAGTAGACAGCAATGATCTCCTTTGTATTCATTAAATTCCCTATTCCCCATTAGTTATATTAATATTACCATTCTTCATACTAAGTGAGAATAATTAACTTTTCATTAACACATAACCGGTTAACTAAATTTACTAACTCGATGTAAGAGAAACTATACTCTATCTGATAGAGATTGTCAAATTACCACATATTAGGTTACTTCAAATAAAGACTAAATAGCTATGAAACAATGCTTTAGACAAACAATTATACCACATAATGTTATTGTGTAATATGACTTCTAATATCGGGGTTTAGAAGATTATGTGATATTGGGGTTTGAAGAAGGGGTTTTCTACAGGCCCCATCCTTTACAACTTTATTAAACAGGAGTGATTTTTATGAAGGTATCTATTATTGGATCAGGTTATGTTGGTTCAGTTACAGCTGCGTGCTTTGCAGAACTTGGGCATGAGGTCATATGCATCGATATTGACGAAAAAAAGGTGCAAATGATCAATGATGGTATTCCTCCGATCTGGGAAGAAGGTCTTGGGGAGCTGATGGCAAAACATGCGGAGAAGAACCTCATAGCAACATCTGATTATGATTATGCTATACAGAATTCGGATGTGTCCTTTATCTGCGTTGGAACTCCATCTAATGAGCATGGTAATATCGACCTGTCAATTGTGGGTGCGGCCTGCAAGAGCCTTGGCATGGCAATGGCAAAAAAGGATGGTTTCCACATTGTGGTCGTAAAAAGTACAGTGGTTCCACAGACAACTGAAAATACAGTTCTTCCTTTACTTGAAGAACATTCGGGCAAGGTTGCAGGCAAGGACTTCGGTGTTGCCATGAACCCTGAGTTCCTGAGAGAAGGCAAGGCCGTGTATGATTTCATGCATCCCGATAAGATCGTCATTGGCAGCATTGATGAAAGAACAGGTGCTCTTGTTTCAGAGCTATATCGGGATCTGGACTGTGAGGTTACAAGGACCATACCAAGTACTGCTGAGATGATCAAGTATGTGAACAATTCTTTCCTTGCAACAAAGATCTCGTTCTCCAATGAGATCGGTAATATCTGCAAGCGTCTGGGAATTGATACGTATGAGGTAATGAACGCGGTGGGTGCGGATTTCCGTATATCCGAGTATTTCCTGAACTCCGGTGCCGGGTTTGGTGGTTCGTGCTTCCCAAAAGATGTGCGTGCACTTATCGGTAAAGCAAAGGAGATCGATTATTATCCTTCTCTTCTTGAATCCGTTATCGAAGTGAACGAGCTGCAGCCGATGCAGATGACAGAGCTTCTTGAAAAGCACGCAGGAGATGTTAAAGGTAAAAGAGTGGCTGTCCTGGGCCTGGCTTTCAAGAACGAAACGGATGACATTCGTGAGTCCCGTTCTATTCCTGTCATAAAAAGACTTCTTGAGCTTGGGGCCGATGTGAACGCATATGACCCGATGGCAACGGACAACATGAAGGCATTGATCGAAAATATATGGTACTACGATAGTGCTGCCGAGGCACTGGAAGGTGCGATCGCATGTCTGATAATGACCGAATGGGATGAGTTCAGGAAACTCGATTCTGAATTTGCCGGTATGAATAACAAGTTAGTGATCGATGGCAGGAAGATGATCGATCCTGAAAAGCTCGAAGAGGATATTGTTTACGAAGGTCTTTGCTGGTGAGTTATATGAGTGGGGGTACTGAAAAAGAGGACATCCGTGGGAGGATCGAGTCCTTTGACCAGAGTGTAAGGAGCCTTGAGAAGCGTCTTCGTGCGGTTGAAAGACGTCTGTCTGTCGAAGTTCCTGCTGAAGATGTTGCAGGTACTGTATTCGAAGCGCAACAACCACAGACATCCGAAGATGTTCGCGGCGCTATCGAGAGCATTGACAAATTAAAAGCGGAGCTAGAAGAACTAAGGTCACTGGTGGAAGGCTCACTTCGTGTGGACATCGATAAGCTGTCCGACAAGCTTGAGACAGCACTTGCATCGCAGGATGAGAAACTCATGCGCATCGAGGACCGCAACAGGATAACCATCGGCTCTGTCAAGATGCCTGTGGAGCTTTCAGGTATCATGGGGGCAGCGCTCCTGCTTCTGACAGGAGGCTTGATCTTTGCAGGCCGGTGGGATATTCTCCGCTCCCCGTACTTTTCGCTGGGATTGGGATTAGCACTTGCTGTCGCTGTTCTCGCCAAGTTCTATGTGGTCAACAAAAAGGCTGATTGAGCGACCGATTGATTGATTGATTGATTGATTGATTGATTGATCGAAGTGCAATTGCTGTATTGTTAGAGCGATCGGGTACTGTTCATCCGCGGATGACTTTCACAAAGTGATTGTCAGTATGTGCAAGATACCCGTCGGCCATTGCTTTGATAGTTATGTACCCCTCATGTTTTCCTATCGGAAGCGAGATGTTGTTAAGCTGCATCCGCACCTGACCAGAACTGTCTGTGAGGCCCCCGGCAGCAATTGTTCCTGAGGGATCTCTCAATACAACATTGCATCCTCCGACGGGATCTCCGTCAAAATTGGATATGGTGACCTCAAGCAGACCTGTATCGCCGGTCTCTCCTGAAAACGTTATGCTCGTAACGTTAGAAGTTGCATACATTGGTCTGGGTGCAGTGGGTGCGTTGACTATGGCCGATACGATCACTGCAAAGCCGATCATCCCTATTATCGTCAGGACCACCATGCGTATAGGCAAACCTATGGCTGCTCTTTCGTCCTGAATAATGTTCTTGTGTGCCATATTAAAAAAAGGAAAGTGAGATCACTTTGTCTTGATGACCATCACTGCATCTTTCTTCTCGTAATCGTAGAAACCATCGGCTGCAATGGTAAGGTCCATTGTACCTTCGTTCTGGTTAGCTCCCATCTCCACCTGTGCAGCGGTTGTGATCAGCGTGGTCTCTCCGTTGATGTCGGTGGTATTGCTTGCCACACCGCCAAGACCTCGCAGGACAGCGTTTGCATTACGGACAGGGTTTCCGTCAGGGTCTGTGGCCGTGATCTTGACCACGATAGTCAGCGGGTTCTGTGCGGTAACAGCATCCACAACGATGGTATTTCCTGCACTGGGGGCAGTTCCCTGAAGGCCTGCTTCATCGATATTTACTGCCATGTTCTTTGTGGGTGGTGGGATTATGGCGATAAGTGCAGCCAGTGCTACCATTCCTACAACGAGCATAACCACGATATTGATGGGTAGCTCAATCGCTCTTTCATCATTAAAGATTGTTCTTACGTTTTTCATTCAAACACCTATGTACTCTGTACCTCTTCAGGCGTTTTCCTAAAGGCAAAAATGGGTTATAAATAATACCATTTTTCATAATCAAGCCAATAATTATATACTGTACTTCAACATCTCGTTAGATTGATGTACCAAAACCGTACTGTACTTCCCATGAAAAAGATAGTGATAATTGACTATGGTCTTGGCAACCTCCGTAGTGTCCAGAAAGGGCTGGAACACGCAGGTGCGGAAGTGATCATATCAAAGGACCCTGCAGACCTTGAAAGTGCAGATGGTGTCATTCTTCCGGGCGTCGGGGCTTTTTCTGATGCGATGAAGAACATCGTTCCTTTCCTTGATGGCATACACAAATATGTGGAATCCGGAAAGCCGGTCCTTGGTATTTGCCTGGGCCAGCAGATGCTCATGAGCCATTCAGAAGAAGGCGGGTTTACAGATGGTCTTGATCTTGTTCCCGGAAAGGTTCTCCGTTTCCCGCACAGTGAACTAAAGGTCCCGCACATGGGTTGGAATTCACTTTCCATCGACCAGGACCATCCTTTCTATGAGGGAATAGAAGATGGTGCATTCGTTTATTTCGTACATTCATATTATGTGGACACTGATGCTTCCCACACTCTCGCTTCATGTGATTATGGTGTGAATTTTGCTGCATCGGTTGTCAATTCCGCAGGCAATGTTATAGGAACACAGTTCCATCCTGAAAAAAGTGGTGATATCGGCCTGAAGATGCTTGAGAATTTTGTAGGCATGTGCTGATACTCCGGAGTGATCGAATGGATATAGAAGGCTATGCAAGAAAAGGACTTCGAAAGAATGATCCTGAACTTGAGGACAAACTGACAGAACGCATACTTGAGATAAAGGAAACAACCTCCGAACACGCCAGGTCACTTGCAAAAGCAGCTATTGTAGAAGCAAAGGCCACACTTAATGTCGAAGGCGAGGTACTGACATCCACTATCTCCGGCGTGACAATGGGTGAATTTGGTGTAGGTTCCCGTGGACTGGGTGATTTCTACGCACATGAGAAGCTTGCTGAGGTCATCGGAAAGACCAGTGCAGCGGTCGATACATCCCATCTTGACGACTCAGGTGCTATACTGAACGAGACCGGGGATGGATACATAATTATTACAATTGATGGGATCCATTCCCGTCTTAGCGATTTTCCTTTCCTTGCAGGTTTCCACGTAGCCCGTGCATCCCTGCGTGATGTGTACGTGATGGGTTCCCGCCCGGTGGGGCTCCTGTCTGATATCCATGTTGCTGATGACGGCGATGTTGCCAAGATATTTGACCATATTGCGGGAATTACCACGGTATCCGAACTTACAGGCATTCCTCTTGTTACAGGAAGCACTCTCCGTATCGGCGGCGATATGGATATTGGTGAACGTATGACCGGTGGTGTCGGTGCAGTGGGTACAGCTACGGATCTTACAGCCCGCATTCAGACACAGGTTGGAGATGTCATTCTTATGAGCGAGGGTGCAGGCGGAGGGACAGTTTCCACTGCAGCTCTTTACTACGAGATGCACGATGTTGTGGATGAGACCATTAACATCAAGTTCCTCGAAGCATGCGAAGCCCTGATCGCATCCGGCCTGACAAAGCATGTTCATGCAATGACCGATGTGACCAATGGTGGTATCCGTGGTGATGCAAAAGAGATCTCACGAACTGCCGGTGTCAAGCTTGTTTTTGATGAGTCCAAGATGCGTCCGCTTGTCAATCCGAAAGTTCTCGATATGCTGGAAAAGCTGGAGATCGACTACCTTGGTGTATCACTTGATGCATTGCTCGTTATCGCCCCGAGGGAATATGCAGATGCTATCATGCAGACTGTCAGGGGCGCAGGTGTTGATATCGACATCATCGGAGAGGTTGTCGAAGGCAGCGGTGCAGAGATAAACATCGATGGAAAGATGTGTGATTTCACTCCGCGCTTCAGGGAATCGGCTTACACTCCTATCAAAAAGATGATCGGGGATAAAGAGCCAAGGGACTTTGAAGAGATGAAACGTGCAGTAGATAATGCTGCAAATGAAGCCATTGAAAAGAAAAGAAAGGTAATAGAAATGATAAAAGGGAAGTAATGCTTCACTTCCCTCAAATACTTCCTTTTATTACTCACTCTTTTTCACAAAGAGGAGCGGTCCTTTTTTGTCGGTGATCACAACGCTGTCACCTTCTTCCAGATCATCTTCTGATCTTGCTTTCCAGTATTCTCCCTTGTATCTTACAAATCCTTCTGAACCAGCATCGATCTTATCGATGGCTTCGGCAAGGTCGCCGGCAAAGTCTTCACCGATAACCGGTTTGCGATGCCTGACCTCCAGTACTTTGTAAAATACAAATACGAACAGCAATCCCATTACTATCGTAGGCGTGACGATCGCAATGATCATTGTCTGCTGAACGTCTGCAGGTGTATACCAGCGCGGGAAATCCGTGGGTACCAGGAAAATACTTCCTGCTATCAAACATATAAGTCCCGATATTCCAAATATGCCAACACCCGGCGCCTGCAATTCGAGAACGAACAGTATAACCCCCAGTAGTATCAGGAATATAGCTGCGATATTCACATCAAAGCCTGTTCCTATAAGTCCCAGTGAAATAGCTACGACACCAAATATCTCTGCTCCTGCTCCCGGGTTTGAAATTCCGATAACGATTCCGTATATTCCGAGCATTATCAGTAGCGATGAGATCACAGGGTCTGAGATTATATCCATGAGGCTCAGCCTGAGGGATGGGGTATACGTATCAATAGTAGCACCGCTGGTGGTCAGTTGCTTACCCTTTATTGTGTCCCCGTCCACCTGTTCAAGGAGGTCTTCAACATCTGTAGCCACATATTCGATGACCCCTGCTTCCAGTGCTTCCTCAGCATTGAGGTTGAGGTTCTCGGTGATGAACTTCTCTGCTGCGGTCTCATTACGTCCGTGCTGGTTTGCTTTTTCTTTTGCAAGAGCCACAAGTGCGTTCACGATCTTGTCATCCTCAACAGGTTCGACACCTCCTGTGGAAATAGTTACCGGCTGTGCAGACCCAATGACCGTAAAGGGTGCCATTGCAGCAACATCAGTTCCAAGAAGGATCAATGTTCCTGCAGACCATGCTTTTGTTCCGCCGGGGTAGACATACCCTATCACCGGAACTTCTGACTGGTCAATAGCTTCAATGATCCTGAGGGTTTCAGCAACCCCGCCTCCCGGGGTGTTGAGGGTTATAACAAGTGCTTCATATTCTTCCTGTTGTGCTACCAAAAGTGCATCAACCACAAGGTCATCAGAAACCGGTGTGATCGAATCGGATATCTCAAGAACCAGAACTTTCTCTTCCGCGGAAGCGCAGGCAGGGCTCAGCAACAATATCAATGCTAAAAAAAGAAAAGGAATAAGAGGTGATGGTTTGTTTGGCATCTGATCACCTTCTTAAGTGTTTATTTCTTACCGAATGCACTGGAAAGTGCCGCGATTTCTCCGATATCCGTTGAACTTGTTACTACTATGAGGTTCTTTTCACGTGCAACTTCGGCAATGGTCTGCAGTTCCCTTAGTTTGAGAGCTACAGGTATATCCTGATAGAGCTGTGCAGCATCTTTCATCTTTTGTGCAGCTAGGAACTCACCTTCTGCAAGAATTATGCGTGAACGCTTTTCCCTTTCGGCTTCTGCCTGCTTTGCAATTGCACGAAGCATGGTGTCATCGATGCTCACATCCCTTAGAGTGACGCCTGTGACCTTTATTCCCCATGGGTCTGTGGAAATGTCGAGCAACTCCTGGATATCCTTATTGATGGTCTCACGTTCTGAGAGGAGTTGGTCAAGTTCGATTTGTCCGATAACATCCCTGAGGGTTGTCTGGGATAGCATGGCCGTTGCGAACTTGAAGTTCTCAACCTCTGTGATTGCAGCATCAGGCTTGAGGACCTTATAGTAAATAACAGCATCAACAGCAACAGTAACGTTATCTTTTGTGATGACTGCCTGTTTTGGAACGTCAATAGTTACAACTCGCAGATCAACCTTCATCACTGTATCGATGATAGGGATGATAAGGAAAAGTCCCGGTCCTTTTACTCCGCTAAGTCGTCCCAATCTGAAAATAACGACTCGCTCGTATTCTTTCACCATCTTGAGCGCTTGAGATAAGATGATAACTCCAATTACAAGTATAGGTATTATGTATTCTTCTATCATGGTAACCTCCCCCAATTTATATGGAAGAA
Organism: Methanococcoides sp. AM1; assembly: GCF_900774055.1. Classification (NCBI taxonomy): domain Archaea; kingdom Methanobacteriati; phylum Methanobacteriota; class Methanomicrobia; order Methanosarcinales; family Methanosarcinaceae; genus Methanococcoides; species Methanococcoides sp. AM1. The sequence goes on from NZ_CAAGSW010000002.1 coordinate 22,000, forward strand.
GTTATCATAAAAAACTATTGCTTGTGGCAGTCTTCGTATAAGCAAAGACATTAAATCTAACATAAACAATTAAGGCTTGATACAATGAGAGAAGAGTGTACAGAATGTGGAGGAAAAGGATATGAAGTTCTCTCCACTGAGAAATGTCCTGAATGTAAAGGCGCGGGAAAATCAAAGTCTGTTAACCTCATGAGCCTTTCCCAAAAGGACGTGAACAGTTTTTTGAAAGATGGTTCAGTTTGCCCGAAATGTGGTGGAAGCGGGGAAGTTGAAGTAAGAAAAACATGCATGGCATGCAATGGCAAAGGTGCCTTCTATAAATGTGATATTTGCGGAAAATCCATCGATGGTCCTATCAATGGAAAGGAAGCTTGCAGTACCTGTGGTAAGGTAGATATCGTTCATGTGCTGGATAATTCCTGCAATCAGGATGAGCTTGAGGTCGGGAAGATGTACCGTGCTACTGTGAACAACCTTGCAAACTTCGGTGTTTTCGTAGATCTGAATTCCAATCTTCGCGGTCTGATACACTCGAGCAATCTTAGTACTCCTCTTGAGGCAGGAGCTACTGTTGTCGTTGAAGTTAAGGAAGTTCGTCGTGATGGTAAGATGGACCTGATCCCAAGGCAGGTCAAGGATTTCAACATCGTGGAAGTTGAAAAGGAAATACCTATCAGGAAGTCCATAGAGCTCGATAAGTTCATTGGTAAACTTATCAAGGTCGAGGGAGAGGTCATACAGGTCAAACAGACCGGCGGTCCTACTATATTTACGATATCTGATGAAGAAGGTCTTATTTCCTGTGCCGCCTTTGAGCGAGCGGGAGAGCGTGCCTATCCGGAGATCGATGCCGATATGATCATAACCGGTACAGGCGAAGTAACATCCCGTGCTGACAGGCTTCAGGTAGAGGTCAAGAGCATGAAACGTCTCACCGGTGCAAAGGAGGAAGCTGTCAAAAAGCGGATCGATGAAGTGCTTGACAAAAGAGCTGAACCTTCAGAGATCGAATTCCTTGTGGAAAGCGAGATCCTTGAAAAGCTCAGGCCTGCAATGCGCCAGGTGACCAAGGAGATCAAGAAGGCTATAATGAGGTCAAAGCCGATCCTTCTGCGCCATCATGCAGATGCTGATGGAATGACCGCAGCAGTAGCCATCGAGAGGGCTATTCTTCCGATGATCAGGGAGATAAACGGACCTGATGCGGAATATCATTATTACAAACGTGCACCATCCAAAGCACCATTCTACGAAATGCCGGATGTTACCAAGGATATATCCTATGCACTCGAAGATGCTGCCAGGCATGGGCAGAAGCTTCCACTGGTTGTTATGGTGGACAATGGTTCCACAGAAGAGGATGTACCAGCCATGAGGCAGGCACAGGTCTATGGCATAGACATGGTTGTCGTGGACCATCACCATCCGGATGAGATCGTTGACCAGTACCTGCTCGGTCATGTCAACCCTGCACATGTTGGCGGGGATTTCGGAATGACCGCCGGAATGCTTGCAACAGAAGTTGCACGTATGATAAATCCTGATGTTACGGATGAGATCAAGCACCTGCCGGCAATTGCTGCAGTTGGTGACCGCTCCGAGGCTGAAGAAGCGGAAGCCTATAAACAACTGGTTGCTGACAAGTATTCGCTTCAGGACCTCAAGGACATTGCACTTGCACTTGACTTTGAAGCATACTGGCTCAAGTTCAGTAGTGGTAAAGGTATTGTGGATGACCTCATGGACCTTGGTGATAAGACCAGGCATAAGAAGATCGTGAATTTGCTCTGTGAACAGGCAAATGCCATGATCGATGAGCAGTTGACCGCATGCATGCCGAACGTCAAATCCCAGGACCTGCCAAACGGTGCAGTCCTGAATGTTCTGGACGTTGAGAACTATGCACATAAGTTCACTTTCCCTGCACCGGGTAAGACCTCAGGCGAAGTTCATGATCGCATGTGCCAGAAACTTGAAGGGCGTCCGGTCATCACTATCGGTTACGGTCCTGATTTTGCTGTGATCCGTTCAAAAGGAGTTCTTATGAACATCCCGCAGATGGTCCGCGAGCTTCATGAGGAGATTGTAGGTGCCGGTGTTAACGGTGGTGGGCACCTTGTGGTTGGAAGTATCAAATTCGTAGAAGGAATGCGTTCTGAGGTACTCTCCAAACTGGTGGAAAAGATCGGTTCTGTGGGAGTGGAGTGAAACCTCTCCCTCATTAATTATTTAAAAAAAATCTAAAATACGTTTTTTAAAGATCAAAAGGGGATCTTCCCCTTTCAGTCTACACGTGTGATCCGTACCAGTGAACTCATGGGAACATTGGCGATCAAATCTGAATTCATCTTATCCAGAATTACAGCTATGGCAACAGGATTCGCACCTACATCGCGAAGCTGTTCCACCACGTCTGTGATAGTAGCACCGGATGAGACTACATCATCCACGATAATGCAATTCTTTCCCCTGACATCGGCGAAGTTCCTGCTAAAGATACCTCTCTGACGACTCTTTTCTTTCTGGTCATCATAATCATGGAAAATAGCGAACTCAAGTCCGAGCTCATCTGCCATTATTGTAGCGATAGGTATTCCACTAAGTCCGATCCCTATCACGAGGTCAGCTATCTCATCTGTCTTCTCCAGTGACTCTGCAACCATATCACAGAGTGCCTGGGATACACACTTGAGTCTGAAAGAACTCTGCCCGATATTGCTCCAGTTCACAGAGATATCCTTTGGTGCAGGAGCAACGACGTCCTTCTTTGAACGTGTCAAAAGCCATGTGACGGTTTCCCGGGATACGTTGAGCTCGTTTGCTATCTGACCTGTGACAAGGCCGTTAGCTTGCAATTCAACTGCTTTCTGGATCATTTCTTCTATATTATTCATATTATCCCAGCTTTAATCTCAATTAGAAATATTGTATTCTCTTTCTTTCACCTTGTTATAGGTCATATCTACGGTTATAGTTTTCTTTTCCTGACCTTTTTCAATGGTGATCCACAAACGGGGCATTCCTCACCTTCATCGAACTTACGTCTGCATGCAGTGCACTTTTTTCCCCACACAAGGACATCACGTATCTTCTTCTGTGCAATTGGCTTGAATTCAATACCAAGGACGGATGCAACGTTCTGTACAGCATAATCATCAGTTAATAGAACTGAGTCATCTTTATATTCAAATGCCTTTGCGAGGATATCTATGTCTGTATCTGAAAGTTCCTCGACGTCACGCGTCTCTTTCGCAAGTGAAACCACCTTTTTCCTGATGTCGGGGTCAGGCTGTTCCACTCGGGCACCTGTTTCACAGGCGATCTCAAATCGCATAAGAGCTTCCTGACTCTTCATTTCATTCCTAACAGTAGGTACTGTTATGAATTGTGAAGGATTGCCATCATAACCATAGATAAAAACTGCGGAGTCCGTAATATAGAATGTCATATTTGTTTAGTCCAGCCTGTGTTCATATTTTGATATTTCTCATCAGGCTTATAACTATGCATCCTCCCCACTTCACTGGGAGGATGGCAATATGATGTCAACTCCGGAACTTCTGACCTCGAATTGCCGGATACCGGTATCGTGTGCACTTCCACGCATTTTGAGTACGGAAATCGTCTTTTCGGTATGTGCTTCTTCTTCTCTCAGCGAAAGCAGGACAGAGGAATCCATTCCATAGTCATTGACATCCCGTATCGTTTCGTTCACATCCGTTCTTTGTGCAAACATTGCTGTGATGCCGTTAGATCTGAATATATCTGCAAGGAGTTTGATATGGTCCTTCGCATCAAAAGGTGTCATCAGGTCGTTGAATACATGAATATCGTCCACAAAAATACGTTTGATTCCCATTTCCTTTATCATTGAACGGAGTTTGATAGCGTGTTCTCCAGCTTCAAGATCGTAAGGGTTGGTGTAAAGGACCTTGACGAGTCCGGATGCAATATGGGTGCTGATGTCATGCCCGATAGACCTCGCATTGTTGATCGTCTGCTTATCGGATTCGACAAAAGACACGATCATGCCTTTTTCACCGGAGCTTGCCCCTTCTGCAATGAACTGGGTTCCGATTGTGGTCTTGCCGGCACCACAGCTTCCGGATATGAGCATTGTGGAACCTTTGAAAATCCCTCCTTCTGTCATATTGTCAAGCCCGGAAACACCTGTTGAAACACGGGTGGTTGAATATGGTATATCAGGTTCAGGCAGTTCCTGTTTGTGGAGTATCACTCCTTCATCTGTTATTGTAAATGGATGTTTGCCGGTCCTGTACCCCTGACCTCTCAGTTTAAGTATCTCAAGATGGCGCACCCGGCGTTTGTTGACTTCATCATCAGAAAGGTAAATGACACCATCGGAAACATGGCTCAGGTCGCTTGTCATAAGTTCTTCTTTTGTGAACTCTCCGGTGGCGATTACCAGGGCGTCCCATTTTTTCATGCGCAGGAACAGGTCATAATAGAACCTGCGTTTCGCTTCCTTATCAAGCGTGCTGCCAATAGCTGTTATAGGGTCAATGACAATTCGATCGGGCTTTATTTTCTCGATGGATTCCTCAAGGTTCCACATGAAAGAATAGATTCCTTTGTCAAGTGTTTCGGTGCCGATAGGTATGTAGTTCATATTACCGGTGGAAAGCAGGGAAATATTGTAAAAACTGAGCTTTGACATGAAGTTGTTGACCATTGCAATAGGCTCGTTCAATGAAGTAACATACATACATACTTCTTTTTTCTCGGAGGCCGTGAAGATCGACTGCATTGCAATTGTGGTCTTGCCAGAACCCGCAGGACCTGCTATCAGTATAGCAGAAGGTTTTGGGAATCCACCTTTCAGGATCTTATCAAGCCCCAATATCTCAGATCGCATCAGATTCATTATAGCACCTACAATATATATTTAAAACAATTTCTGTGACCACTGTATTAAAGGTTATGTTATATACAGGGAATTGACCATGAAGTCCATCTGACTACAACCTTTCTCACTTGACCATAAATGGTTCTGTAATAATTTTTATTTGCGAATTATTTCACATTACATTCTCACTTACATTAACTGTGAATGATACATCTTCTGTTGTTCTTCCATTAGATAGTATCTCTATATTTAGAATATATTCACCTGAAGGTAGATCTGGACTTGTCTTTACAGTAATGTGTGAGGTGTAATTTTCAAAATTTTTGGCTATAAAATTGGAAGGTTCTATATTAACGGTTAAACCTGCTGGTATTGGCAATGCGTCGCTTTTGTCTGTTGTTCTGTGGACATCGTAGGAAATATCTCTAATTCCCATTCCTCCTGTATGGTATGTACAATAAGTTTCCCCGTTTTGTCCAGCTTCCAATGTTATTGACTCATTCTGAAGAGTCAGATATGGCTGATAAAATCCTGAAGCGCCTGGTACAGTTTCTTCACCTTCCACTAAAACTCTTACCCAATCGTTGCTTCTGCTTCGACTTTCACCTTCAAAATTCGCTTGTATATATAATGTGTATTCAGTTCCGGCACCATGGAATGCGAGTTCCGGAGTTGTATTGATTATGAGTTTTGAAGTATAATTATCATGAGGTTGTGCAATATATCCGGAAGGCTCTATACTGACGCTTAAACCATCTGCCATCCCTATATCTTCGGTTTCATACACTTTTTTTACTCGATATATATTATAGCTGACTTCTCCAGGTCCACTATTTCTGGAATAAAGCGTATAATTGGTAACATCTAGCTCCCCGGGCTTTAGACGAATGAAATTTGTATGGAATCCTCCAATAGGAACAGTAATTAATTCTGTTGTTGAAGCCAATTCGTTTTGGAATTCCATATATGAAGTGTTATTTTGAGTTTGATCGGATGTATTTTCAGGAGTTGGCTTGAATTCTTTTGGCTGTAAGGTGTCTTCTGAAAGGTAATTCAATACAAATATTGTACTTGCACATAAAATTACAATTCCTACTATTCTCAAAAGATCTTTTCTTAGCGTGATAACACTCCCAACAATGCATATAAATTTAGATACATATAATATTTCTAAATATAGTCATACAATTTAATTGCTTTGTAAAAGATGAAATTATTAGATTACCTATAAGAAGTACTATTCCGAGTTGTCGTTTGACTATAAACTACATTCTTTGACTGCAGTCAGTCATTTTACTTTAAAGTGGGGGACTTTATGGTCAAGGCCTATATCAGTCGTATCTGAACATGAAATCTAAATATGGAGCTGTTCATAATAGTACTCCTATTAGATCATCAAATGGAACTTGATAGCATGGATATGGAAAAAGCGAAGGACATTATTGTGGATTTTATCGGGAAGAAGCTGGGTGAAGCAGGAATACCCGGAGCAGTTGTTGGAATCAGCGGTGGCATTGATTCAGCACTTGTGGCATATCTTGCTGTTGAATCTCTGGGTGCTGAGAATGTACTGGGTATCCATATGCCGGAGAATACTACTCCCAAATCCGAAGTAAATGATGCAAAAGAGGTTGCGGAGAGACTGGGTATCGACCTCAAGGTGATAAATATCTCTGATATCCTTGGTTCTTACAAGAGTATAATGCCTGACATCTCTGAAGCCACAGCTCCTGTCGACGGGAACCTGAAAGCAAGGATAAGGATGTCTGTACTTTACTACTATGCCAATATGCTTGGCAGGGCTGTGATGGGCACGGGTAACAAGACCGAGATCCTTCTGGGATACTTCACAAAATACGGTGATGGTGGTGTTGACCTTGAACCGATCGGTGACCTGTATAAGACCGAGGTCAGGGAAATGTCAAAAATGCTTGGCCTGCCTGAAAGCATACTCAACAAAGCACCTTCTGCTGGACTCTGGGAAGGTCAGACCGATGAAGATGACCTGGGTGTTCCCTATGAGACCATTGACAAGGTACTGGAACCTATACTTGCAGGTGAAGGGCAGGAACGTGTGAGTACAAGGCTTAGAGTTCCTATGGAAGACATAAGTTCACTGATGAGGCGTTTAAGGGTCAACATGCATAAAAGGGCAACTCCTCCGATAGCTGATCTCGATGAGCTTCGGGAAGACTGAAAACTGAAAGATTACCTTGACGGGAATATGTTCCCGTGTTCTTCCTCTTTTTCTTTCATACAACGCACAAGGGGCATTGCCAGATGTCTGCGTGCACATGGAGGGACCTCATATGTACCGGTCTCAAGGTCTCTTTCCACTTTCACAAGTTCAGCTGAATCTGCAGATGTTCCACACTTCTTGCAGCGATAGCCCTGTCCCTTGCCTGCGGATTTCATATTCTTTCCACATTCCGGACATGAAGGGTTAACAGTCTCGTATTTTTCTGCAAGGGATATTATCTTTATTTTTTCGATGTTCAGCGTATTGTTCTTGACACTACCTGAGAAGATGATCCTGTCTCCTGGGATGAACTTACGGGCAAGTTCCCTGAAGTTCTTGGTAGGCTCATAAGCAGCACAGTCCATCTCATCTCCTGAGTCATCCCGGATGGAAAAAATAGTATGTCCTCCCCGGATCGTCTGTGGATCAGTTGCCACTGTCACTTCGATTGTGTAGGAATGCAGATCCCTGATATCCGCGATCTTTTCTACAGGTATAAGATGAAGGTCTGTTCCCTGGTCTGTCCGGTAGACCATATGACGTTCTACAGGTTCGGAGCTTATCATCTGTGAGGTTCTTGTGACCACATCAATGCTGTTGCCACGGATGCCGAAAAGCACAGGGTCTCCTGCATGCGGTATGCAGACCACAAGGTCGTTAGCACAGTCCACAGTGTCCCACGTATCCGGGTATGTTTCCAGATCTGCTTTTCTTACACTTTCCTCATTGACCTCTCTTGGCGTTCCCCATGCATCCTTTTCCCTGTATGCAAGGTATTCGTAAGTGTGATCCCAGCCGGGATTGAGCATAGCACCACAGGCAGCAAGGGCACCGATAAGGCCTCTTCCATTTTTCAATCCCTTTGATGGCAGGCCAAGTTCTGAAATAAGGTTCTTTGCATCCTCGATTTCCAGTACCTCGCGTACGGCCTGCATGAAGAAGTTCCCGAGTGCTTCCTTTACTCTTCCCTGTTCACCATCGGGTATGAACACGATTCCCGGGTTTGTCATTTCGCTTTGTAGTTCTGCCAGCTCTTCAACCCGTAAGATCACATGTTCCATGACCTTTTCCGGTTCGTTGGTATCAATTTCAAAAGCTGTAGATGCATTTCCACGAGTCTTGTAGGGTATTGTCGGATTGAGGCGTATGAGTATCGGGCTGTCTATGATATCGCCGTACTCTTTCAGCTCATCCATTAGCATTGCACACAGGTATGTAGTGCACATTCCCTCTCTGGAATCGGTATCATCTATAGCTATGATCATGTTCTCTTGTTCCGTGTTCGTTTATATACTAACAAATACCTTTATATAGATGTGCAAACAATGATTTATCGTCATGACTAAGGATATTCTGATACATCAGATCATTGAGGTATTGGAACGCGCTGATTTCACAGTTTCAAATCGATGCAATATCAGGCCTCGGAGCTTTGATCTCGCTGCACGTCAGGATAATACGCTCCTATTCTGTAAGGTCTTATACAACATTGACGGTCTGAACGAAGAAACTGCCCGGGAAATGATAGCTCTGGCAGAGTATCTTGGTGGTTATCCGATACTGGTGGGTGCAAAGACCCGTGACCAGATGCTTGAGGATAGCGTAGTGTATATGAGATACGATATACCTGCGGTGAATGTCCAGACACTTTCTGACTATTTTGTAGAGAGTGTTCCTCCGCTTGTATCCGCAGCACCCGGCGGGCTGTATGTGTCCATAGACGGTGATGTGCTTAAGAATGCAAGAATGGACATCTCAATGTCACTGGGAGCACTTGCATCCGAGCTTGGAGTGTCACGTCGTACTATCAGTAAATATGAAGAAGGGCAGATGGATGCTTCAATTGACATCGTATTACATCTTGAGGAAATACTTGATGTTGCGCTTGCAAAATCCATTGACATCCTGCGCAGCTTTGAGAAAGACCTGGAACCTGCAAGTACCAAGGAAGAAGAGCCAGAGAGGTCCACTCCTCCAAATGACAATATCCTGAACTTTATCTATACACTGGGCTATGATGTCCTTTCAACGAACCAGGCACCATTTAAGGCGGTGTCCAAGGACTATTCCAGTACTTTCCTTACGGGAGTGAGCGAGTACAGCAATGCAATGCTAAAGCGAGCCCACCTCATGAGCAGTATATCGGATGTTATCCAGACACAATCTGTTTTTATTGTGGAAGGTAAGAGCAGGTATGAGTCAGTGGAGAACACTGTGCTTATCGAGAGGGATGAACTTAATTCATTATCCGATGCAGACGACCTTGAAACCCTTATCAATGAGAGGGCAAGGCACAGAAAGGAAAACTGATCGGACGCACTTTTTCATCCTTAAATTGTTTTTTAGTTTTTTCTGAAAAAAACGTGATCCTGAAATTTTCTGCCTATATAATCCCAAAACTCTAATATATAGCAATCTCGTATGGGTGAGCAATGACTCTCAATATTGCAGTTCTTGTCTCTGGACGCGGTTCGAACCTGCAGTCTATCATTGATAATATTGAAAATGGCTATATTCCGGATGCTGCTATCAAAGTTGTTGTCAGTGATAAAGGGGATGCCTACGCACTTGAGAGGGCTAACGATCAAGGTATTGATGCGGTATTCATAGATCCTTCGGCTTTTGGTGGAAAGAAGGGATATGAAAAAGAGGTTCTTAGGACGCTTGCGAAATATGATATACAGCTGGTTCTCCTTGCAGGATATATGCGTATCATTGGCAGGGATGTAATAGAAGCTTATAAGAACCGTATGATGAACATCCATCCCGCACTTTTACCATCCTTCATGGGACTGCATGCACAGAAACAGGCATTTGATTACGGCGTTAAGGTCGCCGGCTGCACAGTGCATTTCGTTGACGAAGGAATGGATACCGGACCGATCATCCTCCAGAGATGTGTTCCCGTGCTTGAGGGGGACACCGAGGACACTCTTGCAGACCGCATCCTGGAACAGGAGCATAAGATCTACCCTGAGGCTGTAAAACTGTTCGCTGAGGACAGATTGAAGGTGGAAGGTAGGATCGTATCTATCTTATAATCAATTGATCAATTTAAAACGATAGCTATCAAAGGAACGATAAACTATGTCTTATATCTCAGATATCGACCCAGAAATTGCCAATGCATTGGAATTGGAGGCAAAGCGCCAGGATTACAAGCTGAACCTTATTGCTTCAGAGAACTACACAAGCCGTGCGGTCATGGAAGCACAGGGCTGCATTATGACCAACAAGTACGCAGAAGGTTACTCCGGAAAGCGCTACTATGGCGGCTGTGAATTCGTTGATATTGCAGAGACCCTTGCTATCGAGAGAGCAAAGGACATCTTCGGTGCAGAACATGTTAACGTCCAGCCACATTCCGGCTCAGGCGCAAATATGGCCGTTTATTTCTCCGTGCTCAAGCCAGGCGACAAGATCATGTCAATGGACCTCTCCCACGGTGGTCATCTCTCCCACGGAAGTCCTGTAAGCTTTTCCGGTCAGCTCTATGACATCGTCCCATACGGTGTTTCTCAGGAGACCGAGATGCTTGACTACGATGCACTTATGGAGATGGCAAAGAAAGAGAAGCCACAGATGATCGTTGTAGGAGCTTCCGCATACTCCAGGACAATCGATTTCAAAGCATTCAGGGACATTGCAGACGAGGTTGGAGCATACCTGCTTGCAGATGTTGCACATATTGCAGGTCTGATCGCTGCCGGTGTTCATCCAAATCCGTTCCCATATGCTGATTTTGTAACAACCACCACACACAAGACCCTTCGGGGTCCAAGGGGCGGAATGGTAATGTGCAAGGAAGAGTACGCAAAGGCGATTAATAAGTCCGTATTCCCGGGAATCCAGGGCGGCCCCCTTATGCACATCATCGCTGCAAAGGCAGTTGCATTCAAGGAAGCACAGGGCGAGGCTTTCAAGAAGGACCAGGAACAGACCATAAAGAATGCAAAGGCACTTTGTGCAGCACTCCAGGAAAGAGGCTTCGATATCGTTTCCGAAGGTACCGACAACCACCTCATGCTTTTGAACCTCAACAAGTACGACATTACCGGAAAGGATGCAGAGGTCGTCATGAGCAAGGCAGGTATTGTGATCAACAAGAACACAATTCCATTCGAGACCAGAGGTCCATTCATCACCAGCGGACTGAGGGCAGGAACCCCTGCTTCAACAACCCGTGGAATGAAGGAAGCTGAGATGGTAGAGATCGCTGACTTCTTCGAGACCATTCTCAACAACAAGGATGACGACAAGGTTCTTGAAGCAGTCAATGCGGATGCACAGGAACTCTGCAGCCGTTTCCCAATATACGAGCACTTGAAATAAACGTAATTAGAAGGTGACCTTTAATGCCTGACGAGGACCAGACCAAGATCATTGATGGAAGAGCTGTCGCAAAGAAAGTGGAAGCAGAGGTTAAGACCGGAGTTGAAAAGCTCAAAAGCGAAAAAGGAATAACTCCCGGGCTGGCCACAATTCTTGTTGGCGATGACCCTGCATCAAAGATGTATGTGAGGTTAAAACACAAAGCATGTGACCGCGTAGGCGTTTATGCAGAGGATCATCCGCTTCCTGAGTCCACGACACAGGAAGAACTTCTTGACCTTATCAGTACACTGAACGCAAGGGAGGATATCCATGGTATTCTCCTGCAGCTTCCGCTTCCCCGACATCTCAATGAGCAGGAAGCAATGAATGCCATTGATCCTGCAAAGGATGCGGATGGTTTCCACCCCTTCAACATGGGCCAGCTTCTCATTGGCATCGAGGAACTTGTGCCATGCACTCCAAAGGGTGTCATTCGTGCACTTGAGGAATACAACATTGACATACAGGGCAAGCATGCGGTGATCGTTGGTCACAGCAACGTCGTGGGAAAGCCCATGGCAGCAATGCTTGTGAACAGGAACGCTACTGTTTCTGTGTGCCATGTGTTCACTGAGGATACCTCAAAGTTCACGAAAGAAGCAGACATCCTTGTGGTTGCCACAGGTGTGAAACATCTCATCAAGGAAGACATGGTAAAGGAAGGCGCTGTGATCTTTGATGTTGGTATCACGGAAGAGAACGGTAAGGTCTACGGAGACGTTGACTTTGAGAATGTCATCAAGAAAGCTGCTCTGGTAACTCCGGTTCCAGGCGGAGTTGGTCCTGTGACCATTTCCATACTCATGCAGCATGTCCTGATGGCAGCACAGAAGACTGCTTAAAGGCAGTCTGCACTTTTTCTTTTCAATCGTATTATATTTAATTAATGAAAACTCATAATCACTGGTTATACAATGGTTGTTGACGTTGACATATGTGGCTTGAAAGTTGGTGATGAGCACCCTGTACGCTTAATGGGTGTTATAAACCTGAGCCGTGAATCTTTTTACAAGGGGTCTGTGGTCGACGCAGATTCCGTTCTTGATGTTGCTTACAAGATGGTTGGCGATGGAGCTACTATCATTGACCTTGGTGCCCGTTCAACCTGGCCGCTGGCCGATCCTATCACAAAGCAGGAGGAATGCAACCGCCTTTTGCCTGCACTGGAGATCCTTAAGGACAATCTGGATGCTGTTATCTCCGTGGACACTGTGTTCTCGGACATTGCGGAGAAGGCGCTGGAAAAAGGTGCTGACGTTGTCAACGATGTTGCAGGATTTGCAACAGATGGCGGCATGCTGGACGTGGTTGCTGACCACGGCTGTCCGGCAGTTGTGATGGCAGCGGGAAAACTGCCAGGCGATCCGTTAGGTATGGATGCCATTATGCGTTCCCTTGACGACATCCTCGTGCGTTCAGAAGAACGTGGAATTGATACTGACCAGCTTATTCTGGACCCCGCCATCGGTAAATGGGTGCCGGAAAAACTTCCTATGTATGACCTTGAGACCATCGACCAGTTCGAGCGTCTGAAAGTATTCGAAAAACCGCTCCTTGCAGCCATCTCCCGCAAGTCGTTCATCGGTGACCTGCTCAATAAACCCGCAACTGAGCGCCTGTACGGCAGTCTGGCAGCAGCAGCGATCGTTGTCCAGAAGGGTGCACACATAATCCGCACTCACGACGTGGCAGAGACACTCGATGTGGTGCAGATCGCAGGCGCCATACGCAGCAGGCAGCCGGTGGTTGAGGAAAACGGCTTCGAGGTCAGTGTGCTGGACATCGCAAATCCCGACGATGCAGCTCTTGCAATGCGAAACATCGGTGTTACCGGTACGGGTTCCATTATCATGAAAGGCAAGACCGTGAATCGTGTACTGCGCATCAGTAACATCACCACAACCGAGGCCCTAATCATAAAGCAGGAGATCCTGGCACGCGGCGGGGATGCAGCGCTTGAACGTGATGCTGTCTCCCATGAGACCGAGAAGACCGATGTCATTGTAATGGGTACATTGCTCCAGGTCAGGAAACTTGCCGATAAGCTCGAATGCCAGGCAAGGAACCTTCCGTTGATATCAAAGATGATCAAAGACGCACTGAAACAGGAATCTGATGTGGAATACTGCTATCTGAGGTAATCATGATAATTTCATCTTCCAAACCCTTTAGCGAGGTCCTTGACATGCTGATGGACAAAGAGTCCGTTTTTATTGTAGGTTGCAGTGTATGCGCTGCCAAGCAGCATGTGGGTGGGGAGCCGGAGGTAGAGGAGATGAAATCCAATCTTAAGGACGCCGGAGTGAACGTGATCGGTGGAATCGTTGCAAAAGCAGCATGTAGTGTTCGCTCACTTGAATACCTTGAGGAACTTGCACCTAAAATAAAGGATGCTGATGCAGTGCTGGTCATGGCATGTGGAAGTGGTACTTCCAACATTGCACGCTTTGTTGATGTTGATGTCTATCCTGCCAACAACACCGAATCCCTGGGTGCTATGACAGGGGATAAGGTCATACATCATTTATGTGCCATGTGCGGGCAATGCACGATCGCCGAGTTCGGCGGTGTCTGTCCCACAGCCCAGTGTCCCAAGGAATTGCTTAATGGTCCCTGTGGTGGTTCCATGGACGGCAAGTGCGAAGTTGATCCTGAGAAGGATTGTGCCTGGGAACTTATTTACGAGCGTCTTGAGAGGATCGGCCGGCTGGATCTGCTGGATGAGGTCCGGGATGCGAAGGATCGTTTGGTGAAGTGAGTTTTTTCCCGGTCTTTCTGTAATTGAAAATGCTTTTTTGTTGGTCGGCTTCAAAGCCGGATGTCGGGCAGGTCTGCTGATTTCTACCATGTTTTCCTGTAAGAAATAAAGTCTAATTTTTGTGACCATATCGTCGAACTCAAAGAAAACAGTTTGATGGAATGGATAGAAAACATTTATACTGCTTCTCACCTAGGACATAATAAAACATCGTAAAGATGATTCAATAGTATCGCTAAATTATTTGGCGTATGCGATTCTAAATTTGTCGAATAATTCCAATATATTACTGATTGCCGGAGACCATGAAATGCTAAAGAGAAAAGAAATTGGTAAAATTTTGATACTTGTATTATTAGTTTCCATGTTATCAGTAGCTTTTGCAAGTGCTGCTGCTGACAAATTAAATGATTCTGAAAATACCGGTGAGATCGCCGATTCAAACATCTCTCATTCCTATTTTGAAGAATGTAAGATTCATCCACTGTTCATAGCCAGCAGGGGAAATTTTCCCGAAACAACTGATCTGGAATGGGAAAAGTCGGTTACCAGATGCTATGATTCCATAACTAAAATGGGTCCCTCATATACAATTGACAGTTCTATAAAAGGCATCTTTTGCGCCGATGAATTGCTGGAAGTGCATCTGGGTTCTGCTTATAAGGGAAAAATGAATGAGTCAAAAATTGATGAAATCTACAGGAAAATAAATAAACAATGTGAGCAGGAAGAGGGAATCAGCGACATACCCGTGGTCTTTATGTGGGCACAGGATGAGGAAGATATGCCCCTTCCAGATTATGGTCCGGAGATCTTTGAAGAAGCTAAAAGCGGTTCATCATTTATAGCTGCCTACGGGACAATGCCCATAATTAAGGAGAAGAGTGAAAAATTAAGATGGACGGATCTGCTTGGTCATACCAAGGATAGGGAACTTGACCCATTTTTTGCTGAATTTGGTGGTCCCGTAGTAAGTTATGGAGTCAGTATTAATGGATATCTAAGTGTGGGCATGAATTCTGATACGCCTGAAAAAGTAAATGAGTCAGTAATTAATGAAATATATCAGACAATCAATAAACATTTTGAACAGGAAGCGAGTATGGAAGAAGTTCCGGTACTATTTGAATGGGGGAGATCCACTATTCCGACAGATGCTGTTTGTCAGCCCCCCATTCAATTTGATGAAAACCAAACTTCAAAAGACGAAAAGTCAACTCCTGGATTTGGCCTAATTCTGATGATTGTTGGTATTATAGGCGCTGCTCTCTTTGCGAAAAGACATGAATAAAACCCGACATTCAGTCACATATACACAAGGCCACGATTTCATGAAAAGCTCTATGCACAAAAATTACCGTTATCAGTGATACAAAATGATAATCTCATCTTCCAAACCCTTTAGCGAGATCTTTGACATGCTTGCAGACAAGGAATCCGTCTTTATCGTAGGTTGCTGCGTATGCGCCGCCAAGCAGCATGTGGGAGGGGAGCCTGAGGTCGTGGAGATGACATCCAATCTTAAGGACGCCGGAATAAACGTGATCGGTGGAATAGTTGCAAAGGCAGCATGCAGTGTTCGCTCATGTGAAGCCCTTGAGGAGCTTGCACCGAAAATAAAGGATGCCGACGCAGTGCTTGTCATGGCATGCGGAAGCGGTACTTCCAACATCGCACGCTTTGTGGACGTTGATGTCTATCCTGCCAACAACACCGATTCCCTGGGCGCCATGGCAGGGGATAAGGTCATCCATCATCTCTGTGCCATGTGCGGCCAATGCACCATCGCCCAGTTCGGTGGCGTGTGTCCCACAGCCCAGTGTCCCAAGGAATTGCTTAACGGTCCCTGCGGTGGTTCCATGGACGGCAAGTGTGAAGTTGATCCTGAGAAGGATTGTGCCTGGGAGCTGATCTACGAGCGCCTTGAGAGGATCGGCCGGCTGGATCTGCTGGATGAGGTTCGGGACGCGAAGGATAGGCTGGTGAAGTGAGTTCTGTTTTTGGCATGGCTTGTAACCTACGATTTTGATGCAAGATTACTGCTTCTCCCACACATTTTAAATATTATTGATCACCTCTCTAATTTGTTTCAACCAGATTATGGAGGATTCTATATCGATTATATCCTGAAAGAAGAATTGTGGCGCACAATAGCAGTGCTCTCTCTCTTTTTTGGCATTGGTGGTGATAGATGAAGCCGGACTTATTTCAATAAGTGCTTTATCAATCTTCATTCTGGCTTTCTTTGTTACGTTTGTCCACGTTTCATTCATGGTCTGGTACAGGAGAAAAGAAGGGCTGGCATCATCTAATATTACGTTGATACTGGACTATATGTTAAGTTCAAGGTCAAATGATAAGTGAATTAAAATTCGGTTTAAGGTCAATCTGATCTTGCTTTTGGGGAATTTTTTAGATAAACTGCAGGTTTTGGTAAAATGTATGAGCTATCTTCTAAAAAATTAATTGCCATAACAATAGGCCTGATCATTATCTTCAGTCTGATATCTTCTTTGGTTACTTTACCTGCGGAACCTTATCACTCAAGTAATGAGTTCAAGTTTTCAGAATTGTTTAACACTTCTTTTCATAAATATCCGGTTCCTTTGAGTAGCTACTCTGCTTCAAACGGCTATATCGATTCGGTCATTGATTCCACATCTCTTCGTATTGATCCTCAAAATGTAATTGGTTTAAGCGAGTTTGAAGAAGCAAATATTATACTTATTGGATCAGGGGGAAACATCACTGAAATAATAGCTGATGACAGAGCCAATGTTCTGGAAATAAATACCCTTGAGATGAAACCACTTGGCTCAAGAGAATTTTCGGCTACCGGAAAGCTAATGGAGAGCACAGTAATAGAATTATATGAACTTGAAATTCCCCTGCCCGATCCAAATAATTCCTCCTCTCTCACTGTAAGTGCCCTTGAGATATCCCATGAAAGCTGGGAAGACCAGATTGGTTGCAAAGGTGGCAAGAATAAAGATGTTCACATTGAAGGACTGTTTTTCATTGATAGTTCCGACAATGTGCTTGTTGCGGGAAATTCAGAGGTGCTTACAAATTGCACTCTGTTGTCAGTTACTGAAACTAAAGAACAGTTACAAAGTGGCAAGATTTTTGGCGAATTTTATAATTCAGTTAAGTGGGAAAGTAAAGGTCTGTTCATAAGTTCTGAATCAAGAAGGGAACCACATATTGTAGTTGATAAATTTATCACCATTACAACCTGGGTTGCAGAAGATTCATGGCTCAGTCTGGGTATATTCTGAATTGCACATCTTATGGACATGTTAATGCTGTTCTTAGGATACCCCTCTTGTTTGAGCATCTTTTTTGGCTAACTAATTAAAAAGAATGTAAAAATTGTTGATCGTGAAGTACAAAGGCACCAATAAAAAACAATTTGATGGAATGGATATAAAATATTTATACTGCTTGTCACTTAGGACATAATGCGACATTGCAAAGACGTTGTGATATTTGGAAAATCCTGATGGAACAACCAATTCAAATGCCAGGGTATAATCTCAGATTTTATTGTTTACTCCTATAGGTACGTCTTTGTTTCCGGATCAATGGGTTCAAGAGGTTATTGCATGAAAATAAAGCTATTTCTGGGATTGCTGTTTGTGATCGGCATGATCGGGTCCGGATTGGCAATTGAAGAAAATGCAGAACAAAGTTGTGTGATTATTGAAGAACAGCCTCAGGAAGGAATAGTTAGAACACCGGATGAAGTAATGGCAATTTTTGGTAATATTACGTGGGATTATCAAATACCCGATGAAGTACCGGCTGATGGGATGGTGCGTTCACATGAAGGCACAAAATATGTGTATATGGTACGTAATTTTTCAGCTTCGATTTCGCTAACAGAACTAAATGAAGCAAGAAACGATGTGATCAATAGCTATTATGCGAATACGTCGGAGAATGGAGCTTCATATTGTTCTATAATGTATTCAGTACCTCTGGTTCCGGAAGGAGGACGCATTGTAGCGTACTGTTTTAGAATTAATGATGACGGGATAACAAGTCACTATGTGGGAATTGCCGGTGACGAATGTTCGGTATCCAGAATTCATGATAAGGCAGAAATATGGTACAACAATGAAGTTCTGGAGCTGGAAAAAGCAGAAGCAAATGCAATTGTTGAAGATGAACCCATTTCCAATAGCTCAGCTCAGGTTTCATCTGAAAGCTACACAATGTCCGAGGATAAGCTCGAGATTGCAAATAAGTTGTATGGTACTGACATTACCTATGGCGAATACATAAAACAGGTTTTCCCTGAAGCATACAAGGAATTTCCTTCACCTTCTGAAGAAAAACTCTATAATATGGATATGCTATGGCCGATATTTCCCAGGGGGATCATATTAGTTATCTGTGTTCTTGTTTTGGCGTTTTTCATGGTGAAAATAATGGAAAAACTGGATTAATCAGGGTGAAATAACAGGGTTAAATAACAGGGTTAAACAGTAAACGGAAGAGAATAAGATGATAATAACTCAGGCATTGATCATATTGGCAGAGACAAAGCTTCAATTAAGGTCTTTGTGATAGCATGGAAAGAAACAAAGTAATAGCATCGCTAATTCAAGTCTCTCTTTTTTTTGTAGGAATATATATGGTGCCCCGCTATGTATTGGATGATCTTGCCGGATCGTTAGTAGTTTCAAGTTTTGCTTTTCTGTGTGGGACACTCTACGAGTATGCAGGAATATATCGGAGAACGGGGAAAATACAATGAGTACAAAAAATCTTGGTATTTTCTTCAATTTGTTCATTATAGTAGCTCTAGCGACTGCATTTTACAATGCTTATCAGGGATGGTATTACGATAATTCCAGTCAGTTGCTGTTGTCTATTTCCTTGCTATTTTCGTTGTTAGCAGCTTCAATCAAAGAGACCATTAAAAGAAATACGGCTTAATGAGGCAAATGATGGGGATTTTGTTCAGTATTTGATTTTTTTCTTGCAAATGTAGAAATGTGATTTTAATAAAAGGTGATAATATGCTTCCTTCATACCTGCTTTTCATTATTGGATTACTAGCTCCAATTGCAGCCATATTATGTGGCTTAGCGTTAAAGAACAAGTATTTGAGTTCTGCAGTAGGTGTCGCAGGTCCGATTGTGCTTTATTATTCCATTTACATTTCTTCAGGAGCCTCATACAGGGTAGATGCTGTATATTATTTTGGAGTTCTGGTAATGTTAGGAGGCTTGACCGGATATCTGGCATCAATTAAAAAAGTGGAATATAACCTGATTGCAATCTGCTCATGTCTTTTCTACCTGATATTTTACTTTAGAGGATTTGCTTAATCGGACACGCTGCTAAAAAATTAATATGATGAGTTCTGTTTGTTATACGGTGTTGTAATATGGATCTAAAAACAATGAACACCCTGTCCCGCATTATTGCCATCACTGCAGTTGTTGTAGCATTCTATAACGCTTATCTTTTATGGGCAAAAGATGAGTTCAGTCAGCTCCTTTTCTGGGCAACTATAGTTCTTCTTCTTCTCTCCTCGATCATCCTGGAATTTATCAAAAGGAAAAGTTGAACCCGAACTTCCCTCACTGTCTCGATGCATTTAAAAACCAAACCTACGTATTTACCCCACGATGCTATCAACTTTCAACGATGCGCTCAATTCAGGCCGCTTCATCGTGACCGCAGAGGTGGCACCTCCGAAGGGTACTGATATCTCGGCGGTACTTGAGGATGCAGACCTTATCAGGGGATGGGTGGATGCTATCAATATCACGGATAACCAGCGTGCTGTAATGCGCATGAGTCCGGTAGCCGTAGGCAAATTACTGATGGATGCCGGGCATGAGGTTATAGTGCAGTTCACCTGCCGTGATCGCAATCGTCTGGCATTGCAGTCTGATGTACTGGCGGCATCTGTCCTTGGGATAAGGAATCTCTGTGTTATGACAGGGGATTATCCCACCAAAGGCGACCATGTGGGTGCAAAGCCGGTGTATGATCTTGATTCTGTGCAGCTTCTCTCAGTTATCACCAGGATGATGGGCGGACATGACATGGTAGGCAATGAGCTTGCAGGCACTCCGTCATTTACCGTGGGTGCGGTCTCCAATACGGATGCCACACGCAGGATGCAGATGATAAAGCTTCAGAAGAAAATCGATGCAGGTGCACAGTTCATACAGACACAGGCGGTCTATGACGTAGAAGGTTTTGGTGAGTTCGTGGAATCGTTCTCCCATCCTGATGTGCCGGTAATAGCAGGGATAATCCCGCTGCGTTCGGCAGGAATGGCACATTTTATGAATGCCAACATTCCTGGGATAAGGGTTGGGGATGAACTGATATCCCGCATGGAAAGTGCTGAAGACCCTGTTCAGGAAGGGCTCGAGATAGCCGCAGAGAGCATCCGTGAACTCCGGAAGATGTGCAGGGGTGTCCATCTGATGCCTATCGGGGGCAATTCCAATACACCTAAACTGCTTGAAATGGCAGGAATTTCCTCTTTACAATAATTTATAAAAACGATATTTAAGAGTAGAATAACATGAGATCCACACAGGTAGAATACGCAAAGAACGGCACGCTGACTCCGGAAATGGAACATGTGGCTAAAGTTGAGTCCCTCGATGAGGAAACTGTACTCTCACGGGTTGCTGACGGAAGTCTTGTTGTGATGGTACGTGAAGGCTGTCCTCCTGTTGCGATCGGCAAAGGCGCGACTACGAAGATCAACGTTAACCTCGGGACATCTTCTGCAAGCATTGATCCCGAAGCAGAGCTGGAAAAGGTCAAGATTGCAGAGAAATATGGTGCGGATACCATCACAGACCTCTCAATGGGTGGCGATATCTCTGCTATCAGGAAGATGGTCTTTGACAACACAACCCTGCCAATTACCACTGTACCGGTCTACCAGGCAGTGGTGGAATGCGGGATGAAAGATGTTACCGGCGATGATGTTATCTCCTACCTCAGGAAGCAGGTGGATGAAGGTGTAAGCTCTGTTGTGGTTCATTGTGTGGAAAAGCAGATGCTTGAGAAATTAAAAGGCACAGGTCGTATCATGGGAATGGTCTCAAAGGGCGGTTCCTTTACCAGTGTACTGATGCTCAAGGATGGCTGCGAGAATCCTTATCTTGAGAATTTCGATGAAGTTCTTTCAATATTGAAAAAGAACGATGTTGTCCTCTCCCTCGGGAACACCATGCGAAGTGGCTGTGTCCATGACCTCTGTGATAGCCCGCAGATGATGGAGATCGAGAGAAACGCAAGGCTTGCAAAGCAGGCAAATGAAGCCGGTGTGCAGGTAATTATCGAGGGCATGGGGGGGCATGTTCAGGCAAATGACATTCCTGAGCACATCAAGGCACATCGTTCCCTTTCTAACTTCCCGCTCTTTGTGGCCGGTCCGCTGCCAACGGATGTTGGTATGGGATATGACCACATCTCCGGTGCGGTTGGTGCAAGCATTGCCAGCGGAAATGGTGCTGATTATCTCTGCTACATCACTCCTGCCGAACACCTTTCCCTTCCGACACCTGAACAGGTCCGGGAAGGACTCATCGCTTTCAGGATCGCAGCACATATTGGTGATTCAATGAAATACGGTCTGGATGAGAGGGACAAGCTCCTTGCTGACAGGCGTGCAAAGTTCGACTGGGATGGGCAGATGGAACTTGCTCTTGACCCTGATAAACCAAAAGGGATGTGCCCGCAGACAGGTCCCTGTTCCATGTGCGGTGAATACTGCGCTATCAAGATAATGTCCGATTATTTATCCGGCGGTGCATGAATTGAGTTCTGAACTTCCTTGTATGCAGGTCATTGGTATACGCACTCCCCTGATTAAACCGGGGGATAATATCGTAGAAGTGCTAATCTCTTCCCTCAATGAAAATGAGATATTCCTGCAGGACGGGGATGTGCTGGTGCTGGCAGAGTCTGCAGTGGCCACATCAGAAGGCAGGATGGTAGATCTTTCCACGGTCGTCCCGGGAAAAGAAGCAGAGGAACTTGCACACAAGTACTGTGTGGATTCCAGGGAAATGGAGCTTGTTCTCTGTGAATGCGATGAGATCATCGGCGGTGTACCGGGAGCAGCTCTTACGATCACAAAGGGAACCCTTTCCCCGAATGCCGGTATAGACGGTTCCAACGCACCTGAGGGTCATGTGGTCCTCCTGCCTGAGAACGCACAAAAAAGTGCAGCCAGGATCCGTGCCGGCATGGAGGAGTTCTGCTGCTGTCATCTCGGGGTAATAATCGGGGACAGCAGGACACAGCCTTTGCGCCTTGGGTGCGTGGGTGTGGCACTGGGGACATCAGGCATCGTTCCTGTGGAGGATGCAAGAGGTTCAAAGGACCTTTTCGGTAAGACCCTTCACATAACTCGCAAGGCGGTTGCGGATAATCTGGTCTCTGCTTCCCAGTTGTTGATGGGTGAAGCAGATGAATGCATCCCGTGCGTTCTGATACGTGGTGCACCTGTGAAGATGGTAAAGGGGTCGGAAGAAATGCCACTTTTCACTCCTGAGGAGTGTATGTATTACAGCAATATCAAACGTAAATAAGTCGATTGATGTTATTTTTTACATCTGGAGCACTAATTGATGTTTTCTTATTTATTGCCGTAGACCAAAATTATTTATAGAATAACGACATGGTTTTGTGTGAAGCATACAATACCCTTTTTACTTTTACAAAACCAAAGGTGATTATCAATGAGCAATGTAGTAGTAATGGACTTTACCGCAACATGGTGCGGACCTTGCCAGATGCAGAAACCGATCCTTGAAGAGCTTGAAGGCGAGATGGGCGACAAGGTAGAATTCAAGATGGTGGATGTTGACCAGAACAATGCCCTTGCAGGCAAATATGGGATCAGTGCAGTTCCTACTCTTATCATTGAGAAGGACGGAGCTGAGGTCAAACGTTTCACCGGTGTGACAAGTGTCGATGTACTTCGCTCAGAGCTTGGCAAGCTCGTATGAGCTTTTCCTTTTCTTTCATTAATTCATTTCTCTTTTCCCTTCATTTTTATTCTTTTTAAGTTCTTCATTCTGACAACATGTAAATACCTTGATACATATCCCGTAAACTGAGGTATCACTTGGATAGGTTGATAGATATGGGAGTTCTGGCGTGCCGCCAGAAGAATTCGCGAGGAACTTTTAAGCCCCATCTTGCTGTAAGGTTCAGGTCAGAAGATGGGAAGGTTTGCACGTTTTCCGTTGATTCCACACGTGTCCCGAAAAAACAACCTCAACCGGATGCCTATCTCATAACTCATGCTCATTCTGATCACCACGGCAAGTCTGCCATGCTCTCTGAGCTTTCGGTCTGTACTGATAAGACCGCAGTAGCGCTTGAGATACGCCATGATCGCAAGTTCAAAGGCAAGACCGTTGACATGTGCGGATTCATAGAGGTCAATGGCACAACTGTACGGACATATCCCACAGGGCATACTGCAGGAGCAGTTGCATTTTACTGGGTTAATGATGTCGGGACGCGGATACTTGTCACAGGGGATGTGAAGGACCCTTCCGCATTGCCAAAATGTGATTTGCTGATCACCGAGGCAAATTACGGAGATCATACCGATCCTTCATGTCATTTTGAGGATGATGTCGAGGGCTTCAGGGATGCCCTGCAATCCGGCTCCCGGGTTGCTTTTGGAGCATATGCTTTTGGAAAAGCGCAGCGTGCGGTGGAGCTTTTGCGTGAGATCGGGCATGATGGTCCTATTGCCATGGAAGAAAAATCACTGATGCTTTCAAACAGGCTTCTGGATGAACCCGGGGAACTTGTGGGATTGGGCGAGTTTGATGAGGATGCTGTTTGCATCGTGCCTCCGTGGGATCTGGGGAAGCTACCTCGTAACATGGCCAAATATGTGATGACGGGCAGACAGGACTATTATTATCCATCGATTCAAATAAGTGACCATCTGGATGCGAACGGGCTTGTGGATATGGTCGAGAGGATCGATCCCGAAATGACCCTGGTGTATCATCCGGGTGGAGATCGGCCCGGTAAATTCGCTTCTTACCTGAACAGCATTGGAAGGGGAGCTGTTTGCCTTGAGGATGTTGACAACATTCTTGGCAATGATTTCCTCTGATTTTGTAATTTTTATGATTTTTGTGCTTCAGGAATAAACGTTTATATATGTTCTGATGTTTATAACACCCAATCATATTTATCCCAGGAGAAGAAGCCAATTGAAAAAAGAAAGCAAAAAGAAGTCAGGTGGCACAAAGGATAATGCAGATCAGTCTGACGCTCCTGTTGTCTCAAAGCCTACGGTGATAAAGGAAAAAACACCTGAGGAACGTAAGGCAGCTCACGTACAGGGTATAATCAAGACCGCTATCGCTGCATTCATTGGTATGATCGCAGGATTTGGCGCCTTTTACAGGTTTGGTGCAGGTACTGAAACTCCCTGGTATGCGGCATTGGTCATCGTTGCTGTGCTAGCATATTATGCGCAGCGTGTTATCTATCCTGCTATCAAGATAAATACGAAGGAGTTCGGTCTTAAGGATTGGTTCTACGTCGAATTCATCGTAATTGACTTCTGTCTTGTGACATGGACGCTGTTGTTGAACTGACACAGCCCATGATCCTGCTTTTTTTGTATTTACACAGCCAGTTCAGCTCAGTTCAATTAGTTTGATTAATTTATACACTTTATTAAATAACTTCAGTGATGTCCCATGCGAATTGCAATATTGAACAAGGATAGATGCCAGCCAAGGCGATGCAGCCACGAATGTGAAAAATACTGTCCGAGGGTCAGGACCGGCGATGAGACCATTGTCTTTGGAGAGGACGGCAAGGCCATCATCTCCGAGGAACTCTGTGTAGGTTGCGGCATCTGTATCAACAAATGTCCTTTTGATGCCATTATGATAATCGGTCTGCCTGAAGCATTGACCGAACCAACCCACAGGTATGGTCCCAATGGATTTGCCCTCTATGGGCTCCCCACGCCTCAGGTAGGCAGGGTTACTGGTATCCTTGGACCTAACGGTATCGGTAAAAGTACTTCCGTCCAGATACTTTCAGGAGCTGTTGTTCCTAACTTCGGTGGCGATAACAACGACTGGGATAAGGTTCTGGAGCACTATTCCGGAACTGCCATGCATGATTATTTCAAAGATGTGATCGATGGCAAGATCAAGGTATCCCAAAAACCACAATATGTGGATATGATCCCGAAAGCTTTCAATGGCAAGACCCGTGATCTTCTGGAAGGTACCGATGAGCGAGGTGTACTGGATGAGCTTGTTGAAAGGCTCGATCTGGCTCCTATAATCAACCGCAATATCGGAGACCTCAGTGGTGGTGAACTGCAGAGGGTTGCCATTGCAGCCTGTGCCGCAAGGGATGCTGACTTCTATTTCTTTGATGAGATCAGTCCATATCTGGATATCTACCAGCGTATCAATTCCTCTAAGCTCATACAGGAGCTTTCAGCCGAAAAGGCAGTCCTTGTCGTGGAACACGATCTTGCTATACTGGATATGCTGTCAGATGTCGTTCAGGTAGCCTATGGTGTGCCTGGCGGGTACGGTGTAGTGACCCACCCCAAAGGCGTGCGTGTAGCTATCAACCAGTACCTCAAGGGTTTCCTTCCTGAAGAGAACGTTCGTATCCGTCCGGATGCCATAACTTTCGAGGTCCATCCTCCACGCGTGGAAACGGATATTGCATCACTCGTGGATTACAGTGCATTCTCCAAGAAATACGGCGATACCTTCTCACTTGAGACAGATGCCGGCTCCCTTAAACAGGGAGAGGTTATCGGTATCGTAGGTCCCAATGGTATTGGTAAATCCACCTTTGTCCAGATTCTTGCAGGGGAGATCGAGCCTGATGAGGGCGAGATGGACATTGATGTTTCCATCTCCTACAAGCCACAGTATATCAAAGGTGAAGACACGATGCAGGTACAGATGTTCCTGAGGAGCATTACCCGCAGGTTCGATACAAGTTACTATCAGGCAGAAGTTGTCAAGCCACTCCAGCTTGAACCTCTCTTCGAGAAAATGCTCAGTGATCTCAGTGGTGGTGAGCTGCAGAGGGTAGCAATTGCTGCATGTCTCTCAAGGGATGCCGACCTTTACATCCTTGACGAGCCAAGTGCACACCTTGATGTGGAACAGCGTTCCCTTGCCACAAAAGCCATCAAGAGGTTTGCTGAGAACAACGGTAAGACCGCTCTGGTGGTAGACCATGACATATACATGATCGATATGCTCAGCGAAAGGCTGATCGTTTTCGAAGGTACGCCTGCTGTTTATGGTAAAGCACACCGTCCATCGAGTATGCAGGATGGTATGAATAAGTTCCTTTCAGACCTTAATATCACGTTCAGAAGGGATGAGGATACAGCACGTCCAAGGGTTAACAAGCAGGGTTCCCGCCTTGACAGGGAACAGAAAGCAGAGGGTGAATATTACTACAGGCTGGATGAGTGAAAGCTCATCCCTCTAATTTTTTGACCTTTTATTTCAGTCTTTTATTTTCATGAATTTCTTATTTTATCGGTCGCTTGTTCTTTGAAAGGTACCACGTAAGGAACTCTGTATAGAGTATGATCCCTATGATGGTGGACCAGACGAACAGCAGCAGATGATAGTTGTTGATGGGCACAAGTCCTCCTGCAAGCCTTGCATGTTCATGTGCCAGAAATACATTTGCTGTCTCAGGTACAGCAACAATGGTTACTAAAGGAACTACGAGCAGTACAATGGCTGCCATTAAAGAAGAGTAATTGACAAGCAGATACAGCACAATAGCAGCGAACAGTGCGAATATAAATACCGCTATGCTGAGTCCCACAATGTCCGTTTTAGTTCCTCCTTTTGATTTGGGTACAGATTATTTTTATTGTATGCGTTTAATGCAACCTTTTCGACTTATTCAATGTGACCTGCGTATATAAAAATATGCAATAAGCGGGACGATGGAAAGTACACCTGCTATTGTGGCAAATGCTGATAACAGAAAACTTGCATGTTCTCCTCTCGGGAGTGAGGAATTTTCCATATTGATGCTCTCACTTTCGATGTTCATTTCAGCGGGTCCAAGTGAGTAAACATAGAGCTTCACAACGTTCGATCCGAATTTCCCTTGAAGTTTCTCTTCATCGGTGTATGTAACCATTGCAGGTGGCAGATCAAAGATACCTTCTTCCTGTACAAGCATCGTATATGTGATCCACTTTTGATCCCCGACCTCAAGCAAGCCTTCACAGCTTTTCTCTCCACTAACGAATTTGAATCCGGCAGGGATCTCCTCTGTTAAAGATACTTCAAGATCACTAGTGCCGATGTTCGTGATCGTTACCGTTACGTCAACCTCCTCTCCTGTGAAAACATCATTGAGGCTAACATCTTTTTCGATCTCCAGTAATGCTCCTTCAACATCGATGTTCACTGCAGCATTATCCGATACAACGCTGTAAGTTTCCCCCTGTGAGTACCAGCTTGCAATTGCCGGTCCCAGTTCATACGTTCCGGCGACTGTGGGTAATGCCTTGTATCGTATATTCTCTGATCTTCCGGCACCAATGAATACTGTCCAGTCCGTTGCCTCCACTCCCACAGGCATGAAAGTTGAAGGTATTGGGTCATGTATGTTAACTTCATGTCCAATACTTGCATTGTTGTAGACCACCATTTCGACGATGATCTTCCTTTTAGTTTTGTCCTCTTCTGTCAGAAGATGGGTATCAATTGTCTTTTCAATAGATATGTACGGTTCCACAATGGTCTGCGCTGTCGTTGTATTCTGGTAGTTGTTTCCCCTATAGTCATAACCGTCAACGTTCACATCGATCATTATGTTCTCTTTTACCGGTGTTTCGGGGAATGTGAGGTTGACAGGTATCTTGTAGATCTTCAATGTATCAAGCATTGCAAGCTCGTAGCTTACCGGATCAAGCTGTCCGCTACTGGCAGATGCAGTGATGGTGATACCTCTTGCAGGTATCGTTCCTGTGTTTTTCAGGATTATCTCAAAAGAAGCAGGTATGTTCGGGGAATACTGGTCTGCAAGGCCGTTGATCTCTACTTTGAAGCCTGGTTCACCTGGTTGGTACAACTGTAAATTGATCTCCTTGTTATCCCTGTCAATGTAGGTGACTCTTAACAGTATGTCATCTGAATATTTTTGATAGGTATTTGTTTCGTATTCATTAACGTATGCTTTCCCATCGATTGTAACTTCCATAGTAGCAACGGTATCACTCACATTGAGCAATTTGATGATGGCATTGTCCACCTGCACCGTGTCTTCTACTGCAAGCTTCCGGCTCTCAGATGGTATCCAGACAAGCTCGTATTCGTGAAGATACAGTTCGAGAGCAACCTTCGTTTCGTCAATTGAAAGCGTTCTTACCTTGAGGTCCTTTTCATGGACGAATTCATTGTTAAGCGAAGCATCTGCAAAGAAGCTCTTCTGGAACTCTCCGTTAACATATAGAAGTAATGTAGCGGAAAAACCGTCATCATCTTCATTGATCTCATGGAGCTTGACTGTGTATTTTTCTGCGGATGCCCTGTCTCCTGTTGCAAGATCAAAGACCCCCTGATGCACCCATATCTCCTCATACTGGAATTCATCTGCAGCTGAGGATATGCCTGTTAAAAAAAGGACCATCAGGATTGCAAGAGCAATACGCTTTAAATGCATTAGCCATTTTTTATGTGGCTCATAGCGTTTAAATATACCGTTCAGAGTGACGATGGGTGCACGTCCTTTTGAGCATATACTCTCATCCTTCAACAACATTTAATTAGAGGACATTCATTACCTAAACTATGCTTACAAAGAGGATTATACCCTGTCTTGATGTTACCCTTGATTCAGAAGGTGGCACCGTGGTCAAAGGTGTTGAATTCGTAGATCTCAAAAAAGCAGGCGATCCTGTGGACCTTGCTAAACGCTACAATGAGCAGGGAGCGGATGAACTTGTTTTCTTGGATATTACAGCATCCCACGAAGGCCGCTCAACAATGATCGATGTGATAGAGCGTACTGCTAACGAGGTCTTTATCCCACTGACCGTCGGTGGAGGTATCAATTCTGTGGAGGATGTCAGGCAAATTCTGCGTGCAGGTGCAGATAAGGTATCCATCAACACTTCTGCGGTGAAGAACCCTCAGCTGATCAAGGAGGCTTCCGATATATTCGGTTCACAGTGTATTGTGACCGCTATCGACTGCAAACGCAATACGGATGTTGAGGATAATCAGGACAAGACAATTCTCGAGCTTGAGGACGGAACTCCTGCATGGTATGAAGTAGTGATCTATGGTGGTCGCAAACCCACAGGCCTGGATGCTGTCCAGTGGGCGAAGAAGGTAGAAGAGCTTGGTTCCGGTGAGATCTTGCTGACGAGTATGGATCGTGACGGCACCTATGATGGTTTCGATATCCCTATCACAAGGAAACTTTCAGAAGAGCTGGAGATCCCTATCATCGCTTCTGGTGGCGTCGGGAAACCTGAGCACATGTATGGAGGTTTCATCGATGGTAAAGCTGATGCCGGACTTGCTGCCAGTATCTTCCACTTCGGCGAGTATACTGTGCGTGATGTGAAAGAAGCACTTGATAAAAAGAATATTCCTGTCAGGCTTTGATCACAATTCTTTATCCTGATAACATTTAAGGAGCTGACAATATGGAGATCTCAGAATTCCAGAAACTTATGTATGACCTCTACGCACACAATGATAAACGCAGAGGAGCTGCTGCCACCACTCTCTGGCTGGTCGAGGAGATCGGGGAGCTGGCAGAGGCAGTTCGCAGGGAGGACATGGAGAACCTGAGGGAAGAGCTTGCAGATTGTTTTGCCTGGATAGGTGCCCTGGCAAATCTCTTCGAGATCGACCTCGAGGCAGCGTTCCTGGAAAAGTATCCGCTTGTATGCCCTACCTGCGGGAAGAATCCTTGCATTTGTACTGACTGATCATGAGCAAAAAACCTGAACTTCTGGCCCCGGCAGGCAATTGGGAATCTTTTATAGCTGCTGTTGAAAATGGGGCGGATGCTGTATATCTTGGTGCTAAGACGCTGGGTGCCAGGGCATATGCCGGCAATTTTACCCTTGAAGAGATACGGGAAGCTATTGATCATGCACATCTTCGGGGTGTCAAGGTCTTTGTTACGGTAAATACACTGGTCAAGGATTCGGAGATCGGAAAAGCTGCGAAAATGTTGTGCTCGCTGAGCGAATACGGTGCAGATGCGGTCCTCGTCCAGGATATCGGTTTGCTTTCCCTTGCAAAAGAGATAGTTCCCGAACTTCCGATACATGCAAGCACCCAGATGACCATTCATAATAGTGAAGGTGTACGTTTTCTTGAAGACCTTGGTGTCAAAAGGGCTGTACTTGCAAGGGAAATGTCCCTTGAAGAGATAAAGGAAGTAAAGCAGGCTACCAACGTTGAGATCGAAACTTTCGTCCATGGTGCACTTTGTATCTCCTATTCAGGTCAATGTCTCATGAGTAGTATGATCGGTGGCAGGAGTGGCAATCGTGGGCACTGTGCCCAGCCCTGCCGGAAGATGTACGAACTGGAACTGGATGGTGAACTGATTGACACCGATGGCCCTTACCTCTTAAGCCCGAAAGATCTTAACACAACAGAAATGCTGCCACAACTGATCGAAGCAGGCGTGGATTCCTTCAAGATAGAAGGCAGGATGAAAAGGCCGGAATATGTGGCAGGTGTTGTGAGCACATACAGGCGTTTGATCGATCGCTACATGGCTGATCCGGATTCGTATTTCGTATCCTCTGAGGAATCTCTTGTACTTGAACAGCTTTTCAACAGGGAATTTACTGATGTTTATCTTGAGGGCACATCAAGAACAGACATGATGAGTCGAGAGCAACCATACAATCGTGGCGTGGTTGCAGGTACTGTTGTAGGATACAACAGTGATGACAGGCGTATCCTGGTAGAGCTTTCCACCGAGCTGGCGTTAGGGGACGGGATCGGTGCCGAAGGGCTGGAAAATGCAGGTGAGAATATCACACGCATGGTCCTGAATGGTGAAGAAGTTGATTCCGGTACAAAAGGTGATATTGTTGAGATCCCGTTCTTTGAAAAGGTTCGTTCCGGGAACTTAATTTACAGAACTATGGACCGGTCCTTAATGGACTCGCTGAAAAAGACATTCACATCTCCAAAGCCGATACGAAAAGTTCATGTGAGGATCAGGGCAGATATCGCTGCAGGTTCAGTATTGCAGTTGGAAATGGTGGATGCTGATGACAATGCGGTGTCTGTGGAATCTGATTATGTTGTTGAGGTCGCCCAGAAGAAACCGACAACGCAAGAGCAGGTCATCCAGCAGCTCTCAAAATTAGGCAATTCTGTTTTTGAGCCTATTGATGTGGATGTGACTGTTACGGGAGATATATTCATTCCCATAAGGGCACTTAACGATATCAGGAACATGGCAGTGTCCCAACTGGAAGCTTTAAGGATCGAAAAAGCGCGACGTAACCCTAAAGACAGCTGTGAAATTCCTGATGTCGCCTGTGAGGAAGTGCATCCGGGTAAGCCCTTGCTGGTTGTAAGTGTTGATGAGTCCCGGAGGCTTGAGGGTGCTATCAGTGGCGGAGCAGATGTCATCTATGTCGGTGGGGAAATTTTCAGGGGCAGGGAGCCTCTGGATCTGAAAGAAGCCTTCGAGAGATGTAATAAAGAGGGTCGGAAGATCTACGTGAACACTCCGAAGATCGTATCTGATGAAGATATGGGTCGCGTGCAGGAAACGCTCAGGTTTGCAAAGGGCCTTGGGTTTGATGGTGCAGTGGTCTCGAACTATGGTACATTCAGGCTTGCAAAAGGTGTGGGTATGGATGTGGTCATTGATAGTCCGATGAATGTTTTCAATCTGCATTCCTATGTATCCATGAAGCAACTTGGTGCCGATTCAGTTGTACTGTCTCCGGAAATGTCATTGTCCCAGGTGGAAGATGTCGCACAATGCGGTGCGGTGGAGTGCATTGTCCACGGCAGGCTTGAGGTCATGGAATCACGATACTGTATGGTCGGTGACCTGTTCAGTACAGGAGCCGGATGTTCCCGCCCGTGCGAGAATGGGGAGTTCGAGTTGTTCGATGAGAAAGAGTATTGTTTCCCGGTTCTCATGGATGACGATTGCAGGATGCATGTGCTGAACTCAAAAGAGCTTTGCATGATCGAGAATATTGGCAAACTTGTCAAGGCAGGTGTGACATCGGTGAGGATCGAGGCAAGGACTATGGATGCTTCGAAGGTGAAAAAGGTCACACAACGCTATCGTGTTGCTCTGGATGGTAAAAAGAAGGCTGGAAAATGCAAGGATATTACTGATGGCTATACTTCAGGCCATTACATGAGGGGAGTTCTATGAGGATATTCCTGTCCGGTTCCATACGGGGAGGAAGGCAGATGCTTCCCGCGTACCAGTTCATTTGTAGTTATCTTCGCAGGAACGGGCATGAGGTTTTGAGCTGGCATGTGGCTCACGATGGTGTCGAGGCGACAGAGTCACTTATGACCGAGACTCAGATATTCGAACGTGACATGGGCTTTCTAAGGACAAGTGAATGCATGATCGCAGAGGTCAGCCTTGCTTCCACAGGCGTTGGTTATGAAGTATGTTCCGCGATAAACAAGGGCATTCCGATCCTTTGTGTCCATAGGCCGGATACGAATGTCTCTGCCATGATACTGGGAAATACCAATGGCAACGTCACTGTGAAAGAGTATTCTGATAATGAAGACCTCGAAATGATCCTCCGGGATTTCCTTGGATTTTTTTGAAGGCTTTTCCTGAATGGCGTATTTTCTATTCAGGGAACGATATTTTACTCCACGACAATGGTCACGTTGTTGGACTGCACTTCACCCAGCCAGTAAGGTTCTGTGATGGCTTCGCCTGTGGATGTATGATAGATGGCATTAAGAGCATATTCCCCTTTTTTCAGGTCCCAGCACTTTGAATTAAAGGTAGTATTGAGGGATTGTCCGGGACTAAGTTCAACAAGGTTTTCGTTAGTCATCTGTTCTCTCATAAGTACTCCACAAACATAGGAGGCCTTGGTGTCATTTGAATCGTAGAAACAGATGTCGTAACTGATCTGTTCAGCCATTTCCCAAACATTAATGGTTTTTTCTCCAACGTTTGTCAATGTTAAGTAAATATCAAAATTCTCTTTCTCTGGTACCGTTGTTTTTTCGGGAATGACCGTGAATTCCAAATTTCCTTTCTGGAACTTTGGTCTCAGGTCCACCATTATCCTTGCCAGGGACAGGATCTTCCTTTTCAGATGTGATTCCCCGATCGCATCTGAGCTGTAGATGACATGAACGACCTTTCCATCATATCTTTTATTCGTCTGTTCGATATAATAGGATTCAGTTCCAGCATCAATATGCCCCAGAACAACATCATTTGCTGCTGTAAATGAAGCAGAACTTTCCGGTATTCCAGCAATTTTCCCGTGGTAAGTTTTGATGTCCGGATACATCTCCGGATTTGTGAAGACACTCGATTCATGAACTTGCACTTCTAGATCTTCTCCCAATAGTCTCAGATTCACAGTACCATTAGCAGCGGACCTCTTGAAATTCTCAGGATTTGCAACCGCTACTTCATAGTGACTTTGGATCCAGGAGAATCTATCTATCGTTCCTATATCATACTCGATGATCTCAAAGATCCTGTTCTCATCCGGGATCTCAGTTGTTCTGTCAACATGGTCTGCGTATATTGCTCCTGCTGTGATCAGAATTACAAGGAATAGCAAGCCTGCTTCAGATCTTCCAATACTCATCAAATTTAACATTCCTCACTTGTAAAATAATGTGCATTAATCGTATTAAAAAATTTGGAGCAACACCTCTTTTTTTAGATTAGGTGTTTTAATATGCAAAACACTTTTTGAAGTAAGGATTAAATATCTTTGACATCTATTTTTAGTAGATAAACATGGTAATGGAAATTATAGTAGTACTGGTGGCTATCATCATAGCTCTTCTTCTGTACAAGGTGCTGAAGACTGTCAAGAATATGGTAGTGAACACCGTATTGGGTGTGATTCTCCTTCTGATCGCCAACTTTGCACTGGGTCTGAACATTGCTTTTTCATGGGTTGTGATACTGGTCTGTGCATTCACAGGAGTTATTGGAGCAGTTCTGATAGTGCTTTTAGCATATCTCGGTATCTTCTTCTGATGTCAGCTGGATAGTTCCGTTGATCATATGGCGGGTGTGTGACTCGCCCTTGAACTTTTTTTCCGTAATTACATCATTGATGTCCAGCATCCCGAAGTCCCGGAAAAGATTCTGCACTTCTTCTTTTGTAAAATAATGGTAGATTATCCCGCTCTGGCGTACAAATGTGTGGGGTTCAACGGCATCTCCTCCATATCGCATATCTTTAACCCCGAATACCTCCAGGAAGATCGTTCCTCCGGGTTTCAGTATCCGCTTGAATTCTGATACTGCCTTTTCACGTTCGCTTTCCAGGAGATGCTGTAATACTCCAAAACAAACGATTCCATCAAAGCTGTTGTTTGCAAAAGGAAGATCGGTTATTGAAGATACGGCATGTTGTGCTTCACGTTCACGTTTTGCAAGATATTCCCTTGAAGCTTTCAGTGCTGTGGGAGATACATCGATGCCAGTGCAATCGTAAAAATTAGATAAGGGGAGAAGGTGGCGACCTTTCCCCGAGCCTGCATCAAGGATACGGCATCCATCAGGGATGCGGGAGCGGATCGGTTCGATCGGTGCTGCACCGCCCCATCTGACATGGGAATATTCCCTGTCCCATGCTGAAAAATGAGGGCAGGATGCCGGTCCTTGTGTCATGCTCTTAAGGTCTGTATGTTGATGCTTCACTGAAGCGCTTTGCAAGGAAGTCCTGGTCGATGGATGACAGGAACCATCCTGCTTTAGGTCCGGACTGCTGGCCAAGTACTGAAGTGTAGATCGCCTTGAACATTTCCTTTGGATTGATCTCCAGCTCGTCTTCGGGTACGCCAAGCTTTTCCACGATCTTAAGGTGGAGGTCAGAGCCTGCTTCCTTTGAAGAATATACAAGGTTGTGATAATCCTCACCTGTCAGTTCACCGCTGGCTTCAATGATATCAGATACTGCTCCGAGGAATGCTTTCTGCACATCAGAGAGTGTTGCGGTCTGTTCAGGCAGTTCATCCTTTACGCTGAACTTTGCAAATGGTGGTGCATACATCTCAAGCCAGTTGGAGACATTGTTTGTCAGTTCCCTGATACATTTTTCGTTGCTGGTGTCGTATCCTGCACGTTCCACGATCTTCATGATCTTATCGAAGTCACCATGTGCTACCTGGGAGATGGTTGTCATGTGCTTGAACGGGATGTCTGTGTGGCAGATACCCTTTGCATGTGAGAGTTCCAGCACACGCTTGTTGAGACCTTCGATCTCAGTATTGGCATTGAGACGTTCGTACTCGTCCACAAGTGTCAGCAGTGGCTGTCCCGGGTCGAACTTGATGTGTTTTTCAGGTTTTGTGCGCATGATCAGGTAGCGCAGTACCTCAGGCGGTACGACCTTGAGCATATCGGAAATTGAGACTACTACACCGGTTGATGATGACATTGCACCTTTCTGTCCCAGCATGATCCACTCGTAGACGATAGGCTGCGGTGGCTCGTGGTCGAATATCTCGCGTACGATCCTCTTTCCTGTATCATATGAGCCGCCTCTTGATGCATGGTCCTTTCCAAATGGTTCGACTGTTACATTCATCATCTTCCATTTTGCAGGCCAGTCCACACGCCATGTGAGCTTTCCGCCACCAGCCATTGGAACTGTGCCGGAATGACCACAGGAACATTCGTAGTCCACGGTCTCAGCATCTGCATCGAATCCGGTGACTACTGCTGTATTGATCTTTTTACATTCCTGGCAGATAGGGTTGAACGGGCTCCATTCAGGTAACACATCCTTTCCTGATACTTCCTTGAGGATCTTTGCGATATCATCCCTTTTGATAAGTGCTGTCTTGATAGCCTCAACGAACCTGCCGCTCTTGTAAAGCTGGTCTGCACGGTAGACCTTCGGGTGGATGCCAAGTTTCTCAAGTCCTTCAAGGAAAGGTTTGAGGAAGTGCTCTGCGTAGCTTTCACATTCCCCGCATGGGCAGGGTATCTCGGAAATTGGTTTTCCGACGTGTTCTGCATAGCTTTCCGGAAGGAAAGGGTAGACCTTTCGAAGCGGGTCGAAGTTGTCGGCCATGTAGATGAAATCGGTTTCAGCACCTTTTTCCACAAGCGTCCTGTATGCTGCATCTGCGGTTACGACCTCTCTCATATTTCCAATATGGATGTGGCCGGAAGGTGTGATCCCTGTGGATATCCTGTGTTTTGTCCCATTTTCCAGAGCTTCGTCAGCAACGACTTCTGCCCAGTGTTTGATCTCTGCCATTAATTATCACCATGTGTATTATCTGATCAGTATAAGTGTTGAAATCTTTAGATCTATCTTCGGATCTGAGGAATATCTGCATGTTCTCTTTTATATATAACATGTTTCCTTTTGCCGAAGATCTTGCTGCCACGGTACAGCAACCTGATGTAAAAAAGGATAGTAGACCACCGCAGTGGCCATACTTACATTCGTAAATTATCGGTCTGACCGCGGATGTGTCAGACAATTGTTCATCATTCTATTATTTCCGTAGGGATCTCTTCCAGGTCACAGAAGTTCGACGTGAAATTGTAAGCTCCTGCATTGATGAACACGATCTCATCCCCGATCTTCGGATCTTCCTTAAGGTACACACGGTACCTGAAAAGGTCCATTGAGCATGGGGTGCAGCCCTTGATAACATACGGATTGCCGACATTGTTGCCAACCTCGCCTTCAACTCTCAGTTTCACAGGTACCAGTATAGCATCCATGTCACTGTTGTAGACGGAAGCGTTCACGATGATGTTGTTGTCATAGACGCCTGTGATGTAGGTGATGAGCTTGCCTGCAGGTGCTGAGATGAACCTTCCTGGCTCTATCATGAGCTGTATGTCCTTCTCATGAAGCCATTCCCTAAGCTCTGTAAGTCTTCTGAATATCCCACCGATGACATCGAC
Organism: Methanococcoides sp. AM1; assembly: GCF_900774055.1. Taxonomy (NCBI): domain Archaea; kingdom Methanobacteriati; phylum Methanobacteriota; class Methanomicrobia; order Methanosarcinales; family Methanosarcinaceae; genus Methanococcoides; species Methanococcoides sp. AM1. The sequence continues at coordinate 59,398 of NZ_CAAGSW010000002.1, forward strand.
GTTGGTGTTGGCATATTCTGAAGGCAGGCCTCCTCCGATGTTGAGGATATCGATGGCCTCAAGTGTCTCTTCTGACAGGACGTCCTCGATGTCCTGCTGGATCTTCCACTCGTTGACGTTCTGTGTCTTCCTGTGAAAGTGCACTCCGAGCTGTTCGATGTGGGAGTTGTCTTTCAGTTGTGCTACCCTTTCATTGATAACATCGGACCTCATTCCGAAAACGAAATATCTCTCAGTCCTCAGGGAATGCTCCTTGAGCTTCAGGCGGAGCAGAAGTGTGATCTTCCAGTCGGTGAGCTCCATTGTTGAAAGTAAAATATCGAGGTCGAACTCATTGTCAACGGCAAAGGAGCGAATGCCTCTCTTATAGAGATCTTCCACGATCTCCGAGGTCCATCCCTGTGCCAGGAAAAGCACCCTTGACATGTCCTTTACGTGCTTGAGCTCGTTGATCATATGCACGCTAAGGAAACCGTCGGTGTTCTCTTCGATCATCGGGCTGATCCTGGGGTTCGTCTTGGAGCTAAAGGCGGGGATGTCCACGACTTCCTTTACCTTGTTGTATTGCTCAAGAACTACCTTTTTTGATAATGTGAATTTCGGGGACGGGACGGTTGAATTGGTCATTTGCTCACTCCGCTGTCCTCAGTATTCTTTTTCAGGCTTTCCAGCAGACCGTCCTCTGCGAGCTCATCAAGTGCATGTATCATGGCAAGCGGGAATGTGATACTCACGTCCCCGATGACAGTTGCAACATCGCTCTCGTCCTTGACCTTTCCCCATGACTTTGCTTCGTTGGTGTTGGCACCGGACATGCTTCCCGAGGTGCGGTGGGCAGTTGTCATATATACTGCGTATTCGGCACCTCCGTTGAGGAGTGTGCTCAGGATAGCATGGTGCTTTGATATTGATCCGCCCAGTGCGATGACACCCTTGCGGTCATCGAAGCTGCTTGCGAACAGAATGTTGCCGAAATCCTTGACAACATCTACCATGAAATCAGGATGGTCCTGCTGGAACAGGTATAAGTGGAAACCGAATGCACCGTCGGTGATGGCCGGGCAGAATATCGGTACGTTGTTCTTTGCTGCTTGGTAAAGGATCGAGTTCTCGTCATCGAGCATTAGTCCGATCTCACGCAGCATCTCGGAAACAGCCCAGCGTTTTTGTTTTTCATAAAGTTTCTTGAGGATCCTCTCGATGAGGCTCTCGAAGTTCATGTAGCTCTCGTTCTTAATGAGCAGGTTTCCCACACGGTTAATGCCTTTTTCATGCAGTTCCACATCATCGGTCTGGAACGAGCCGATCTGGAAATCCTCTCCCGTGGCCTTCATGATATCTTCTTCAAGACCACCTACAGTGGTGACGATGACATCGGCAATTCCCAGCTCGATAAGCTGGGCAAAGAACCCTCTCAGACCGGAGGTGACCATGTTGGAGGTAAATGTCAGGAATACCTTTGCAGAATCCTTTTTCATCTTAACTATTACTTCGGATGCCCGCTGGAGCTCAACGCTCTGGAATCCGATGAATTCGTAGGAATCGACAAGCTCAGACACTCGCATATCCTGTTTCCATTTTAGGTCCTTCACTTTTACCATTAAAGATCACCGTTAAGTATGGGGTGATGGAATTCCGAAATCATATATAAATGTTGGTCTGTTTTTTAGGAGTCCTGTATGGTGGATCAATCGTTACATTGAATCGACAAGCTCGTCAATTTCTTCCAGATCAACAGGCGGATTAGTGACATCATAGTAGATTCCATCGATTTCTATAGTTTTAGGCCCTACAATAGTTATCCTTGAAATTTTATTGGAATCACTATAAAAATCGATGAAATAACGACATCCAACCAAAGATTCTTGATTATCCTTTTTTTCCAGTGAATATCTATCAAGTTGGTCGATCAAATCTTCTATTTTGAGGCTATCATTTGTTGTGGTCAGTTCTCCACTCATTCCGTTCCTGATAGAGACTTTTGTAATTGTATATTGATCGATGTCTGTCAATTCAAGTCTTTTGTCCCGAGGTTGTTCTGATATGCAACCAGAATATACTACTGCACTGCACAGGATTATACACAAAATTAAATTGCTCGCGATTTTTCTCATTGCACTCTATGAAATAATAGCTATAATTTATAAATAAATTTTATCATCCTCCGTCTATCGAAACATATTTATCTTTCTCTCTAATAGGCTTCTCTATGATCCCGAAAAAAGCGTTTGTGGTAAAAGGTACCGGTGTCCATAAGGACAAGCTGGCTTCATTTGAGCTTGCGTTAAGGGACGGTGGGATCGAGAAGTTCAATCTTGTGACGGTTTCAAGCATATTGCCTCCAAATTGTGATGTGGTCCCACAGGAAGAAGGTCTTGCTGATCTCAAGCCCGGGCAGATCGTTTACTGCGTCATGGCAAAGAACCAGACGGATGAACCAAGACGCCAGATCGCAGCAGCCATCGGGAATGCTGTTCCTGTCAACAGGAAGGACTATGGTTACATTTCCGAGCACCATTCCTTCGGGGAGGACGAGAGGACCGCAGGAGTCTATGCCGAGGACCTGGCAGCAACCATGCTTGCTACGACCCTGGGAGTTGAGTTCGATGCGGACTCTGCCTGGGAAGAGCGTGAGCAGGTCTATAAGGCAAGTGGTCACATATTTGATACCACACACTATTGCCAGTGTGCCCAGGGAGATGAAAATGGCCTGTGGACCACTGTTGTTGTTGCAATGGTCTTTGTTATCTGAGATGGTTGCAAAATCCGAATAATTTTCGGCATGCCGAACCAAAATTTATATATCCAAATCATGGATTATAGCCACTCATTACATTATTGTGTGAACGAAAATGACTGCAGATCGCATTGAAGAATATCTTGAAACAATACTCTCTCTTAGTAACAACGGCGAACTTTCTGTTAAGAACAAAGATATAGCCGAGGAGCTTGGCGTATCACAGGCTGCAGTTTCCGAAATGGTCCAAAAACTTAACGACGAAGGATTTGTCGATCACCAGCCATACCATGGTGTCCGGCTGACCAATGTAGGTTTGCTGAAGGCAAAAAAGTTAAAACGCAAGCATCATGTGATCGAGAAGTTCCTCTCGGATGTCCTGGAGGTAGATCCTGAAGTCTCACACAACGAGGCGTGTGGTCTTGAACATGCGGTATCCGATATTGTTGTGGAAAGCATGTGCAGGTTCATGGGAAGCAACAATATTGACTGTACTCCGGTTGATGAGGAAGAGTGCTGTCTTTTCAAGGAGAGCTATGTTGCATTGTCCGATCTTAAGGAAGGTGACAGCGGAACAGTGGTCATGATGACCTTGCCTGATTCTTCTAAAGAACGTCTGACATGCCTTGGCCTGATCGCCGGTGAAAGTGTGGACGTCAAGCGCAAGCAGAAGCAGGGTTCAACTTCTATACTGACACGCGGAACAGAGATAGCTCTTGGAAATGAGATCGCCAAGAAGATCTTTGTGCGCCTGGGTGCAAGAAAGAGGTATCCACGCGGAAGTGGTAGAAATTAAATCCGGTTCTGACACTGTTACTGAAAGGGCTATTTCTTCCAAATATGATATGACCATGGCCTTTGTGGGCAATCCAAGTGTGGGCAAAAGTGCATTCTTTTCACGCCTTACAGGCATTGGCGTTGTTGTTGCGAACTATCCCGGTACCACAGTGGAACTGACCCATGGCAGTATCAATGCAGGCTCTAAGAAAGTGGATGTTGTGGACCTGCCGGGAATATACTCCCTTGGAGCTTCCACGGAAGATGAGAAGGTCTCAAAAAGGTACCTTCTGAGGGAATATCCCGATGTGATCATCAATGTGGTGGATGCCACCCGACTTGAAAGGAACCTCTACCTTACGTTGCAGCTTCTGGAACTGGATATCCCAATGGTGGTGGCCCTGAACCAGATGGATTCTGCAAAAGAGATGGGTATCGAGATAGATATTGAAAAGCTTTCAGATTATCTGGGTGTGCCTGTAATTCCAACGGTTGCTACCAAAGGACTTGGGCTTGATGATGTTGTTCTTTCAGCGCTTGAAGAGGAACTTTCAACTGAGAAAAGACGCAGGGTACATTATGACAATCATATTCGTCGTGCTATTGAAAGGCTTGATGCAGATTTCCCGGAGATCGGGTATGGGATCAAGGTCAGGGCACTTGAAAGGGATGAAGAGTTCGTTAAATTGAGCTGCCGTCCCCACGATGCCGACCTTTTGCTTGCGACTTCCGAATCCATCACCGAAGATATCGAAAAAGCCCACGAGATGCAGATCTCGGATACCATTGCACGCGATCTTTATGGGGAAGCAGGATACATTGTTGACCGGGTGAGGACCCAGTCCGAGCACAAGATAACGTTCAAGGAAAAGATCGATTCCCTGCTAACCTCTGAATATGTGGGAATAACTGGTCTTATCGTTGCTATTTTACTAACATTCTTTGTTGTTTTTACACTGGGTGGTTTCCTTGAAGAGGGAATAGTCTCTCTGTTCGAAACCTACCTTATCTTCCCTGTGGAGGAGATGCTGGCAGACTCATCTCCTATCTTCAGGAACGTTATTATCTATTCCCTTCTGGGAATTGAGGCAGGGTTTGCTATAGCGATTCCCTACATTGCAGTGTTCTACATTATCCTCTCATTGTTCGAGGATTCCGGATATCTGACAAGAGCGTCCTTCCTTCTGGATAACTGGACTCACAAAGTGGGTCTTCACGGCAGGGCGGTCATTCCATTGATCCTTGGTCTTGGATGCAATGTACCTGCGATCATGTCCACCCGTGCTCTTAATACCATGCGCGAAAGAAGGATCGCATCGGTATTGATAGCTCTTACTCCATGCTCTGCAAGAACTGTGATAATCCTGGGACTTGTGGGAACCTTTGTGGGTTACTGGGCAGCGATCTCAATATACGTGCTTGAACTTGTGATAATCTTCGGTACCGGTTGGGTCCTTGGTAAAGGACTTTCAGGTGAAAAGACTGGTCTGATAATGGAGATGGCACCACTGCGCAGGCCTGACCAGAAGGCCACTTTGCAGAAGACCTGGTTACGTGTGCGTGAGTTCATTTACGTAGCATTCCCTTTGCTGGTGGCAGGAAGTGCCTTGCTCGGGTTGCTTGATGCAATAGGTGTACTGGATATATTCCAGACTGTGGTAGAGCCAGTATCTGTGGGCGTATTTGGATTGCCTGCGTTTGCAGCAACTGCCCTTATCTTTGGTGTACTCCGAAAGGAAATGGCATTGCAAATACTGGCGGTGCTTGCCGGTACTGCAAATTTTGCCCAGGTGCTGACCCCGATACAGATGTACTCCTTTGCGGTGATAACCACGATCTATATCCCATGTGTTGCAACCATTGCAATACTAAAACACGAACTTGGCTGGAAAGATACTGCTGTCATCTCAATGTTCACTATTAGTCTGGCACTGCTGGCAGGTTTCCTGATACATATAGCAGGCATGATGCTTTAAAATCCTGTTTTTATCAGGATATCCTTAATTTCCTTTTTCGGCAGATATTAATAGTACCTAAGCGAAGTTTACTATAATGACTCGTATTACAGCTACTCCACAAAAGAACTCTATAAGTGCTCTGATCGATATCTTTGAAATGAGCAACATGCGCGAACCTTTCCTTGATGAGGTAGGTAGCATGCTTGAGTTGATGGGTACCCATGGTTCGATCACAGAAGGAGCTGTGGCATATGAAGATGAAGAGATCTATCATGTTCACACAATGAGCATCATGGCACCTCTGAAGAAAAAGTGAGTTCTCGAAAAGAATATGAGCTTAAATGCTCGAATTTAACAGTTCTTCAATGTCCATATTGATCTCAGGGGTGGAACCCCTATAAAAACGGTGGTCACGTATTATATTCCCATCCATTGTGACGCTATCAAGGTGGCCATACCAATATATCACCATTCCTGTACCATAATCCCTTTCGTAATACTGGAATTGTTTTTTAAGATAATGGGCATGCTCCCTTTCATCCCCGAACATTGCTTTGCTCTCTATCCAGAGGATCTCTACATCATCAACGTAGATCGGCTCATCCAGCAGGAAATCCGGGGTCTTTTGCATTCCTATTTCTCTCAGGTCCTCTTCGGTGCTGTAGCCAAGTTCCTTGTACTTAAGCCATTTTTCAATAATTTCCTCTCCCATTTGACCTCTGATGGACTGGGCCTTGTGTGCTTCAGGGGAAAAGAAATGGTCCTCATTGATCGCTTCGCCTATCTCTCTGGCCAGACGCTTATCTTCCAGTGAATCGAGGTGTTTCAGGATATATTTTTTAGAATAGCCAAGTTCCTTGATGATCACAGAAGCCATGAGGGTAGCTGGAACTTCGTTGTCCTTTGCCAGCACAATTATGCTTATGCCTTTGTTCCATAAGTAGAGATAGTTCCTGCTCTTGCTCTGGAGACCATGCATCTTCCTCTTGACCTTCGAGACTACTTTTTGGTTAAGTATTGCAGCAATAACTCCTGCAGGCTCATTGAACTTCATCGCCAGACCATCGATGTTTTCCGGATCATTTACATTTTCATATATCTGGAGATATGTTCTTTTATCCATTCTTTACCTCTTTGTCTTTGAAGCTATGCAGGAGAACACAATCATCACATTGTTTCTTTCCACAGTAGTTCTTGGCATATTCTACTATCAAGGCATGGTATTCTTTGTATAGTGGCACATCTGACGGAAGTTCTGTCTCGAACAGTTTTTGAAGTTGCATATAACTGCCTTCAATTCCGATGCATTTCATGATGCGGGTGGTGTAGGCATCGATAACGAACTTCGGCTTATCCGCAGCATAGAGAACAATACTGTCTGCGGTTTCGTTTCCCACTCCGTTCAGGGAAAGCATAAGTTCTCTCAGCTCATCCGTGGGCAACTGGAATATGTTATCTATTCCTCTTGTAGCAAAGAACTGTGCAATTTCTTTAAGGCGTCTTGCTTTCTGGTGGTAGAAACCACAGCATCTGACAAGTTCTTCAATATGCTCTACATCTGCATTTGCCAGTTGTTCAGGTTCTATCAGATCGGACCTTTTAAGAGCAGTTATCGCCTTCTCAACATTTGTCCATTTTGTCTGTTGTGTCAGTATTGTACCGACCACTACCTCAAAAGGTGTATCAGCGGGCCACCATTGAAGATGACCGTTCATCCCGAGAAGCGTCTCGTAGATATCACTGACCAATTCGTTTTGCATCTGCCTTGAAAGATGTTTTCTTATTATATAATATGGGCGTTTGGTTAAAAAAATATTAAAAAGTAGGAAGAAGCTGAGGGCAAATTATAATATTTGCTTCTCTGCTATACGATGTAGGTTAAAGTTATCCGCAAACTTCAATTCCAGAATTCCTTCTCATAATCTTCAGGAAGGTCATCAAGCTTCATCATTTTGTCAAGCTTGTTTTTTGCTGCATTATCTTCCTTTTCGGAAGTACCATTCAGATCTTCATTTGCCTGTTCTGCCATAACAGTTTCATGAGAGTGGATCACCGTCGTATGTTCGGTTTCCATCACAACTTCTTCTTCGATCACAGGTTTGAATGGGATCGTTTCTTCCTTTTCAGTTCTGGCAACTGGCTGTACAGGTTCCCTTTCATATTCCCTTTCCGGGGAAGGTTCCGGTTTATATCCAAGACGCATGCGGGTTTCTTCGGCATAGGTGTCGGACACGATGTCTGAATGGTTGCCTTGTTTGTGAGTTGAACGGTATCCGATGGTACAGTTCTCCTCGCCTGTCCTCCAATCCACATGGAATAGGTAGCAGCTCTTTCCCTTGCATTGCAATTCGTTGTTTAATGGGCATATTTCGGGTAACACCATGTAAAACCACTCCGGTTCTGTTGTTTTTTATAGTTTCTTCAGGAAATCTGCAATAAGAGGTGCAACACTGATGTGACTTTGTGCTTTTTCCAGCGTGTCGGTTGCAATGACCTCATGTACACCTGCATTGTAAAGTCTCAGGACACCGTTCTTGGTGAGCACCGGGTGTACGCATGCGATGTACACGTCCTTTGCACCCTGGCTGCGTAGTAGTTTGATAGATTCTGCCATGGTCCCGCCGGTTGCGATCATATCATCTATCAGTATGACATCCCTGCCGGTAACATCGATATTCTTTGTTTTGATGGTGACCGTATCTCCGGAAAGTCTTGTCTTCTCAAGATAATCGTACTCGATGCCAACATCTTCGGACGCACTTTCTGCAAGTGCGATAGCACCGGCATCAGGGGAAACTATCAGGGGGTTTTCCAGATTAAGTGACCTGATGTAGTTGCCCAGAAGGTGGGACGCATCAAGATCGAAAGAATCAGCACTGAAATGTTCAAGGACGCTTTTTTCGTGAATATTGACGGTGATGACCCTGTCCGCTTTGATGGTGCGGGCAATGGCACGTGCACTAATGGCCTCTCCGGATTTGAATATTCGATCCTGTCTGGCATAGCCCATGTAGGGTATTACAACAGTAATAGTAGGTGCATCTTCACACGCATCTATCAACTGCAGCAGTGAGATCAGGTCCGAATCAGTGGGTGTGCTCTGGATGATCGTGACATCATCGACTATATCTTCAAGTACTCTTGTGTAAACCTCTCCATCGGGGAAACGGTTGAACTCGCAAAGTGACGGTTCCATATTTAGTTCTCTTGCAACCCGTGATGCGAGCAACTGTGATGCAGGTCCTGCTATGATTTTCAAAGAATGTACCTCTCCAGTATAATTTTATTAATAGTGATCAAGTGTTATTAACAATAATTCCTCTTTATTACATTGAACCATTAAAAGTCATTGGTTTGTCAGTTGTTCCTTGACCTTCTTTACAACACGTATGTCTTTGATAGCAGTAGAAGGATAATTTCCTGTATCGTCCTTTTCAGCGGATTTGACCATATCCCATATAGTAAGAAGGGCTACGGAAACTCCCGTAAGGGCTTCCATTTCAACTCCTGTTTTTCCCACTGATCTGACTTCAACATCAGCTGTAACTTCCGAATCTCCAACCTCAAATTTCACATCTACTGAGGTGATGGGTATCTGATGGCACATAGGTATCATTTCAGGCACTTTCTTTACTGCTAATATGGCAGCAGTCCTTGCAGTTGCAAGGACATTTCCCTTTTCAACAGTTCCACTTCTGATACTCTCGATGGTCGGGCTCGTAAGACTGATACTTCCGGAAGCCGTTGCATACCTGCTCACAATGTCCTTGTTGCTAATGTCGACCATGTATGCACGGTCATCTTTTATATGGCTAAATTCCTGCATATGTTACTTCTCTCCACTTAGTCGATACGAACCTGTTTTCTCTGGTCATAGTCCTCGACAGCATCTCCCACTTTTGTGAGCAGATCCTTTGCCTCAGCGATGGAAAGTTTCACGATCTCTTCGTCCTCACCATGGCTGACAACTATGCGTACCCTGTTCCTTTCAATATCTACTGTTATATTTCTGCTTTTATCCATTTTACCACTCCCTTTATTTCATCACATCTGTGATCCTGTCGATGACATCAGTAGCAAGCAGACTATACCCCTTCTCTTCAAGTGCGATGTCTCCTGCTGCGCCATTGATAAAAGCTGCACAACATGCTGCTTCCATTGGAGAACTGATCGCAAAGAGTGCTCCTGAAATGCCTGCGAGCACATCGCCAGTGCCACCGACCGTCATTCCTGCATTTCCGGTCCTATTGATGGCAACCCTTTCTCCGTTGCTGATGGTGTCTTCCTTACCCTTAAGAAGTACGGTCAGGCCGTTTTCCCTGGAAAATGCCTGTACATTATCTGCCCCTTGCCCTCCGAGTGATCTGAATTCCTCTGCATGCGGGGTGATGATCATTGTTGTATCCCCGGGCACAGGAAGTTCGATGCCGTAGAGGCCATCTGCATCCACAACCACCTTCTTACAGAGAGGTATTATCTTTGAGATCGCTGCTTTTGTTCGTTCCGCTCTTCCAAGCCCCATTCCAATGACAACTACCTCATGAGATACTATCAGTTCAGCGATCGTTCCCACATCCTCTTCACAGAGGACATCTGATGAAAGAGATCTTACTATTATATTTGGAGAATATGATGCAATAGTTCCTGCAACACTTGCAGGTGCAGCGACGGTAACAATGTCAGCACCTGTTCGCAACGCTGCCATGGCTGCAAGTGCCGGGGCACCTGAATAAGGCCCGCCGCCAATGATAAGTATCCTGCCGGAATTGCCTTTATGGCTATCTGCACGGCGTCTTTGAAGGACTTTTAGGTCACCTGAGCCTACATATTTTTCTGCATCGGTACACACTCCGATGTTGACAACTTTAATCTCGGAAGTATATTCTCTGGCAAGGGGGGTTGTAAGTCCTGTCTTCATTTCATGAAAAGTGAGGGTAATATCTGCGATCACCGCTTTGTCAATATCTCCTCCGTCGGGATCAAATCCTGATGGCACATCGACAGAGATTACCGGTTTATCTGAGTCGTTGATCATATCGATCAAAATGGATTCAGTTTCTCTCAGTTTTCCACTGATCCCGGTTCCAAGTAGTGCATCCACGATAATATCGGAATCATCGATCCATTTGCTCTTCTTAAGCTGTGATGCATCAGTTATCTCAAGGATCCCTTTGATACTGCAGTGTTTGAGGATATTGAAGTTGTGTCTTGCATCATCTGTCCTTATACGGGTCGACTGTCCTACAAGTGATACATATACCGTTACATCCGGATCTGATGCCAGATGTCTCGCAGCAACGAACGCATCACCTCCGTTGTTCCCCCTGCCTGCAATGAAGAGGACCTTCCCGCTACCGATACTCTCCTTTACTTCGCGTGCAATGGCAGCTCCTGCATTTTCCATCAGTTGCAGTCCTTTGAGTCCAAGATATTCACAGTTGGCATCGATTGCCCGCATTCGCGAAGATGTTATCGACCTCATTTTCCTCTATTATTCTTTAGTTTGCATTGTATTTAGATGTATCAATAATGTTACTGCTTATGGATGAGGTCAGGGATAAGTTCGATCTTGTTCCCGATGAACTTTTATTCCTGTAAATTTATTCACCGAAAGAACCTTAATACTGGATAAAGAATTATAGCTTACAAGGAGGTATAGCAATACCCGCTTTAAAAGAAATGGATGCCCCGGTCAAGAAATGGTTGAATCCAACATATCTGATACTTGGAAGTGGAAGTATCGGATTTGCTGTTGCAAAGGAGCTTCGTGAGCTCGATAAAGACCTTATTATCATTGACAGGGATACACAAAAGGTAGAAACACTGCGTGAAGAGGCATATGAGGCCTTCGCAGGTGATATTTCAGATCCGGATATCTTCCAGCATGTAAATCCAAAGGAACTTTCCGGGATACTTGTTCTGAGTTCTGATAATGAGGCCAACAAAAAGGCACTTGAGAATATATCCCGTCTGGAACTGGACGATACTTACTGTGTTGCAAGGGCATCTGATGTCATAAGTATGCAGGAGATGGACGGACTCGGTGCAGATCTTGTTGTGATGCCTTCAAGGCTTGTTGCAAGATCGGTTGCAAGATCACTGGGTCGTGCAGAATCCCTGCGCCGTGGAAACAAATTATCCCAGTGGTTCAAAGGAATTTCCGGTAAAGACCTTGCTATTGTAGTTCATGATAATCCTGACCCGGATGCAATTGCAAGTGCGCTTGCGCTGCAAAAGATCGCGGAGTCGTTTGATGTGAGGTCATCGATCCTGTACCATGGTGAGATCGGTCATCAGGAGAACAAAGCATTCGTAAACCTCCTGGGTATTGATCTTAACAGGATGGAAGAGCACGATATCTCTGAATTCGATGACATTGCAATGGTTGATTGCGCTGTGCCTGGTGCTAATAACATACTCTCTTCGGGTACACATCTTGGAATCGTCCTTGATCACCATCCTCTGGGAGAAATAGAGATTGATGCTGATTTTGTAGATATACGCCCGAACGTGGGAGCATCCGCTACAATACTTACCAAGTACCTTCAGGAGCTTAATCTCGAAATTGAAAGCGAGCTCGCAACGGCGCTGCTTTATGGTATCAGGACCGATACACTGGACTTCAGGAGGAACACGGACTCCGCAGACCTCTCTGCAGCAGCATTCCTCTATCCTCTGGCTGACCATGAGATACTGGACCAGCTTGAAAGGCCATCCATGTCCCTTGAAACACTTGATATCCTTGGTGAAGCCATTATGAACCGGCAGGTGATAGGCAGTTATCTTCTGACCAATGTCGGTGTCGTCCGTGACCGTGATACACTTCCGCAAGCATCTGATTATCTGCTTAATCTAGAAGGTGTTTCAACATCAATTGTTTTCGGGGTTTCCGAAGACAGGATATTCCTTTCAGGCAGAAGCAATGACATCAGGGTCAACCTTGGCGAAGTGCTCAGAAAGGCATTCGGAGAGGAAGCTGCTGGCGGTCATTCAAATGCTGCCGGGGCCCAGATCCCGCTTGGAGTGTTCAGTGATATAAAGGATCGTCAAACACTTCTGAGGCTTGTCAACGAAGCCGTTGTTAAGAAGTTCCTTAATGCAATAGGTGTTGACGAGACTGTAGAATAAGTCTTCATATCCCTAATACGAATAAGACCATGTTCTCTAACTACCGGCAGTCTTTGATCAAAGGCCTTCAGGAAGAACTTGAAGCTGCCGGCTCTATTTTAATTGAAGATATTGCATTACGGATACGTGAGATCGGTTTCTCATGCCGGATGTGTGGAAGCTGTTGCAAAAGATCCGGTGGGGACAACCGTGTTTTTCTTACATCTGCGGACAAGGAAATGCTTAAAAGTTGTTCGGTATGTCCGGAAGATGCTGCAATTCCAATGCTTCCGGATGGGATGGATATGTATTCTTCCTCTTCTGTTCGTGAACATCTTCATGAGTTCGAGATCGACTCGAAAGGACGGCTGAACACTTTTGGCTGGATGCTTAAAAGGAAGGGGTGTGGAGATTGCTTCTTTGTTGGGGATGAAGCGGATCATGAGGCTAAAGCGGGGGGAGTTGGCGAATCGAACCGTTGCAGTATCTATGCTAACAGGTCGATGCTTTGCAGAACATATCCTTTCTATATTGACAACGGAGAGTTGAATACTTCTGAGTGTGAGGGTTTGGGAGATGACATATCTCATGAGGATTCCGTTGTTCTTGCGAGGGATCTGATTGACAGGTATATCACAGAAATAAATGATACTATCCACCTTTATGAGAACTTTGAGGGGATCCAAAACTCTTCTGATTCACTCGATATTTTCAATAATAACCTTGCTAATGGGGATCTTGTATTTGTTATTCACGATAGTAATGGGAGTTCCGTCTTTTCACTTAATTTATATAAGTAATCATCTTCATCGATTGTTTTATTTATAAGATAAACCTTACTTGCAGTGATTACCATGGCCAATAGTAATGATCATCCAATGACGATCTCAGAGAAGATCTTTTCCAAAGCTTCAGGAAAAACGGTAAAAGCAGGAGAGTTTGTACTTGCGAACATTGATCGTGCAATGACCCACGACATCACAGGACCGCTTGCAGTAGATGGTTTCTACGATATCATGCGTGACAAGGACGAAAAAAAGGTGTGGGACCCAAGCAAGATAGTGATCGTTTTTGACCATCAGGTCCCTGCAGATTCCCTCCATGCATCTGCAAACCATATTATGCTCAGGAAATTTGCAAAGGAGCAGGGCATACTGAACTATGACGTTTATGAAGGTGTCTGTCATCAGGTTATGCCTGAGATGGGACATGTAAGACCCGGTGATCTTATCGTGGGTTCAGATTCACACACATGTGCATATGGTTCCCTTGGTGCTTTCTCTACCGGTGTCGGATCGACCGATATGGCTGCAGTTTTCGCATCCGGAAAGCTCTGGTTCAAGGTTCCTGACACGATCAGGTTCGAGGTCAATGGCAAGTTGCCAAAACACGTCTATTCCAAGGATCTCATCCTGCACCTGATCGGTGATGTCGGTGCAGAGGGTGCCAGGTACATGGCAGCTGAATATGCTGGTTCCACCATCGAAGGTCTTTCCATTTCAGAACGTATGACAGTTTCCAACATGGCTATTGAAATGGGCGGGAAAGCAGGTATAATTGAGCCTGACAAGGTAACAGAGGCATACCTTCAGGAACGTATCCCTGATTACAAACTGGACCCATACTGGAAATCCGATGAGGAAGCGGAATACGCAGAGTTCCACGATTATGATGTATCTGATCTTGAACCACAGGTCGCATGTCCTCATAATGTTGACAATGTAAAGCCGGTAACTGAAGTTGAAGGTACCAAGCTTGACCAGATCTTTGTTGGTTCCTGTACCAATGGTCGCTTTGAGGATATCAAGATCGTAGCTGAGATGATGGGCGATGAACCAGTTGCAAAAGGCGTACGTCTGCTCATTATCCCTGCATCAAGGACAGAATACATGAAGGTGCTGCGTGCAGGATACGTAGAGCAGTTCATGGAAGCTGGTGCAATGGTCGAGTCTCCATGCTGTGGACCATGTATGGGTGGGTCCTTTGGTCTGCTCGGTGATGGTGAGGTAGGTCTGGCTACTTCCAACCGTAACTTCAAGGGTAGGGAAGGCAGTCCGGAATCATTCGTATATCTCAGTTCACCTGCAACCGCTGCAGCATCTGCACTTACAGGTGAGATCACTGATCCAAGAAAGATCTGAGAGACGTCTCTCAGTTCTCTTTTTTTTACGCGGTGACCAAAACAGATATATCTGAATATTGATTAGTGAATCAAGACGTTGGATTATAAACCAACAAAGATTCCGTCATATTTTGTAGGATTACAAGCCAACGTCACATTGCTTCTCATTCTTCACGTCATTATTTTCCAAAAAGAAAGCTGGTCCGTTATTTCTGGAACAGCTGTTTTATTATGTCTCTTGCACTGAGTATTCCTACCGGTCGGTAGGAAGCACCTACGGTTTCTTCAGACATGACGATCAAGCGGTGTACTTTTTTGTTCACCATCAGGTCTGCAGCATCACGAACGGTAGAGGATGGATTGATCGTTTCTACTAAATCGGACATAATGTCTTCAACGGAAGAGATCTCCCAATTCTTGTCCTTCATCTTGCGTAGGATATCCACATCAGATATGACACCAAAGGTCTCACCGTTTTCTTCTATAGCTACTATAGCGGAGACATTATTATCTGCCATTGTTCTGGCTATTTCAACAGCATTTGAGTCCATTGGTACTGTTACTACTCCCCTTGTCATAACGTCTTTGACCTGTATGTTTTCTGCTATCAATTGCATTCCTCCCTATATCTCCAGAATATTCAGTATTCAGCGTTCGATACCTACAGCATATGGTTACTGTTACAATATTTATTTTTGAATAGCTAGCTATAAATAAGCATCGGGTAATTGAAATCCTTTTTAAAGGAGTAGCACAATAGCTAAGTTATCCGATCTTATGTTTCGGATAAATGTTTAATAATCAAGTTTACAGTAGAAAAGATTTTATAATGGAGTTTTCCCAATGACTGATGCAGATATGTCTGTTCTGAACGAAGTATTTGATGTGATAATGGATCGCAAGAACAATCCTGTGGAGGGATCATATGTTTGTTCTCTTCTTGAACACAGGAAAGGTATCAATAAGATCCTTGAAAAAGTAGGTGAAGAGACCGCAGAAACTATTCTTGCTGTAAAGGACAATGACAAAAAAGAGATCATCTACGAGACTTCTGACCTTTTGTTCCATCTTCTTGTCATGCTGGCGGCAACAGGTGTAAGTCTTGAAGACATCTCAGAAGAAATGAAAAAAAGAAGGCATTAAGGTCGTATCAGTATACGACCAGTTCATGCAATACGTCTGTTTTTGAGATCATTCCTTTTGGAACTCCCTCAACTGTGACAATTAGTCTGCCGATGTTGTGATCATCGAACATTTTCACAGCATCACTAAGGGATAATTCACCGTCGATCGTGATGATGTTCTTTGTCATGATATCTTTTACTTTGAGGTTGATCTTGCCACTTGCAAGAGTTTCCCCGATATCCATGAAAGTTGCTATGCCTACGATCCTTCCGTGCTCTTCTACCGGAGCACCATGTATCTTGTTTTTGATAAATACACGTGCAGCTTCCTGAATGGTTGCATTTGCATCGACAGAAATAGTATCTTTCTTTATATAATGTTTAACAGATTTCTTTGGCAGGGATACCATTTCGGTGATCTTGAACAGTAACAGATTTTCTGTATCATCTCGCCCAACTACCTCACCTCTTACTATCAGGCGGTTTACCGGTGTGGGTCCTACCTGAACAAGGTCTCCTCCGGTGAATTCCTTGATATTTCCAAGCACTTTTAGTCTGCCGCTGCACATTTCAGGGTGTCTTACCGTTGTAAAACTGATCTCTGCAACAGTCGCTCCTTTTACAATATCCTCATTTCTGTATAGTGGAACTTCGGCTTCTTTGTCCATGCTTGTAACATTCAGTGCTTCATATGCTGCACCTGTGGCACGATAACCACCTTTTGGGCCGGGTACTCCTTCGACTAGTCCCAGCATTTTGAGCGATTGCATCTGGTTCCTTACGGTGCCTGGGTTCCTGTCTATAAGCTCAGCGATCTCTTCGCCCTTTACTGCTGAATCCTTCTGACGTTGAAGGTTGATCAATTCGATAATTATCTCTTTTTGAATAGGTGTAAGTTCCATGAGATCACCGTTTTATTCCGATAAACTTACTCAAAAGAAGTATATATACATGTTGTAGGATTTGAAATGGATGATAATGAAAAATACCTCTCAAGGAACAAAACTATATAGCTTATGGGAGTTTCAGCCTGAATATAAAGGTAAAAATTATGATATTTGAGAAGATCCATACTGTCCCTACTTCTGATGAACTTTTAGATAAGGCATTTCGAAGAGCTACGCGTGCAAAAGCAGGCAAGACCGTAAGGGACAAGGATAGTGCCATGAGGGCGCATGAATCAATGATCATGACCTCCGGCAATATTCTTTCTGATAACCTGTCTAACATAGTCAGGCGTTTCCCGAATTTTGATGATCTCCCTGATTTTTACTATGAGCTCGCTGACATAGTGGTCGGTGTTGATGATCTGCGTTTAGCTCTTGGGTCGGTTGACTGGGCAAGTAACAAGCTTCATGAGATCTCCAGGGAGTATGTTGGTAAGATTCGTAGTAGCAAGGATCCGGTTTCAACACGCAAAGAGGCGTTTGGGCGTATGGCATCTATAATATCAACTGTCAGTAAACATCTTATTTTCCTGAATGAAGCCCGCAATTTGCTAAGAAAGCTTCCTGATGTGCGTGATGAGCCTACCATTGTTGTGGCTGGCTATCCGAACGTGGGAAAATCCAGCTTTGTTTCAATGGTTACCGGTGCAAGTCCGGAAGTTGCATCCTATCCTTTCACTACCAAAGGTGTTCTGATAGGTCATTTCATGCGAGGTCTTGAACGTTATCAGGTGATCGATACTCCTGGTCTTCTGGACAGGCCGATGGCTGATCGAAATGATGTTGAAAGGCAGGCAGTAACTGCTATAAAATATCTGGATGCTGTTGTGCTCTTTATCCTTGATGCAAGTGAGACCTGTGGCTATGAGATCGAAGACCAGAAGCGTTTGCTTGATGAAGTTGTCCAGAACTTCGAACTGCCGGTCTATGTGGTGGCAAACAAATCTGATCATGACAGGTTCGAGATGCCGGATTTCGTAGATGTGAAGATGTCTACTGCTACCGGTGAGAATATTGATTCCATTGTAGACAGGCTTGTCGAAATGATTGACGAGAACAAAAAAGAAAATGAAGATGATCAGTCTCTCTTTGACTGATCAAAGCACTTTTTTCATTATCTCAAGTGCCCTGTTGATATCCTCCATGGATGTGGCATAAGAGATCCTTATATATCCGTCACCGTTCTGTCCAAAGGCGGTTCCCGGTACAACTACAACACCGTTGGATATCAGTTTTGCAGCAACTTCTGCACTGTCATCCACTTTTGGGAACATGTAAAATGCACCTTTTGGGGTTTCACATTCCATTCCGAGCTCATTAACGCCTTTAACGAGGACATCCCGGCGTCTTTTAAACTCATCACGCATTTCAAATACTGACTCCTGTGGTCCGGTGATAGCTGCAAGTGCTGCCTTTTGTGCAATTGAGTTCGCACAGGCCTGCACATACTGGTGAACTTTCAGCATCTGTTCCGTGTACTCCTGATTGGCAGCGGTATAACCTACTCGCCATCCGGTCATAGAGTATGTCTTGGAAACTGCATTGATGGTGATCACATTATCAGTGAACTGTGCAGGGCTGACGTGTTCGCCTTCATAGATGAAGTACTCATATACCTCGTCAGAAATGAGAGTTACATTATGGTCGTCTGCAATATCGGCATAAGCCTTCATGTCGGCCTTTGAAAGTACTCCGCCGGTGGGATTGCATGGTGAGTTAACGATAATTGCTTTTGTTTTCGGTGTGATCCTCTCAAGGACGTCCTCCGGTCTCATGGTCAGGTCTTCACCGAGCGGAACTCCGACCACTTTTCCTCCCATGAATCCCGTTAGTGCATTGTATGATACAAATCCGGGATCTGCGATCATGACCTCGTCACCGGGGTTGACAAGTGCTGCAAGAGCTATCTCGAGTGCTTCGGATGCTCCTGATGTTACTATGATGCCGTCCGGGCTGACCTTGAATCCATTGTCCCGTTCGAACTTGCGGCTCAATGCTTCTCTTAATTCTACAATGCCTGATCCGTAGGTATATCCTGTAAAGCCCTCATTAATAGCATCGATAGCTGCCTGCCGTATATGTGCAGGTGTGTCAAAGTCGGGCTGGCCAAGGCCAAGGTTGATAGCGTCTGAGCCGGCAGCTTCGAACATCTTCCTGATGCCGGAGATATCTACATTGAGAACCCTTTGCGCAAATTCTTTGGAACTCATGATAACTCCTTTTCACTCAAGCTTGGCGTGACGTGATTTCAGATCGTCCTCGGAAGCTCCGGTGATGGAAATTAGTTCTGCCACCAGTGCATCCAGGAAAACAAGTGATGATATTTCAAAGGATGTTCCAAGAGGCGTCAGGTGTGAATATTCTCCACGCATATGCCTTTCGAGGTAGCCCCCGACATCGTCCTTTGTTCTTCCTTTGATCTCCATAGTGTTGTCAGAAAGATTGCCAAGTGTTGAGTCCTTGTTCGATGTTACTGTGATAAGTGTTGCACCGATATCTTTTGTGATCCTGCCAAGGTCTGAGATCGATCTCGTTTCTCCTGATCCTGATATTGCAATTACTGCATCTCCTTTACGGACTGCAGGGGTAGTTGATTCTCCGACCACATAGGATCGAAGGCCAAGGTGCATCAGGCGCATTGCAAATGCTTTTCCTACGAGACCGGAACGACCTGCACCCATGACAAAGATGCTGTCTGCTTCCATTATGTGCGTTATCATCTGTCTGATGTCTTCTATGTCAATGCTTTCGGCTACACTTTCGAGATGATGTGCCATAAGCTCAATGGATGAGATCAAATGTTCGCACTTTGTTGAAGATATTATATCTTTCATTAGCTATATTCCTCCCTTATCTCAAGGGCAAGTATCAGCGGTTACCTCAGTCTTTGTATATAATTTCTTTTATGTTCCATCCTTCTATCTTTTTGAATTCATCTGAAAGCTTGGTAATATCTGAATCGTCGCCGTTCCAGTAGATGTCCAGGCTGGCATCATCAGTCTTCAGTTCTTTGATAATATTCTCTGCCAGATGGAAAAGTGCTTTGTTGCTGTGGAATGGCACATTGAACATGGCGCGATATCCATTATTTGCTTTAGCATATGATACCAGCACATATCCATTGCTTTCATAGTTGGTTATGGAATCAAAATCACATATAAGCTCGGTTTCGTATACTGCTGATTTGTCTACTTTTGAGATGGCAATAAGAGTCTGGCCTACTACGACATCAGGGGTCTGACGGCCAAACCATACCGATATCTTACCATAAGTGCAGACAACGTTCACGTCATCACTTCCCATCTCATAGGATGAAAGGGAATGGACCGGGACGTTGGTCCTGGATCTATCGTAAGAGTTTTCCATTAATGTACCACGCGGTTATTTGTTTGACACAAGTGCACTTATCATGTCGCGATCTTTTTTCAGCGTTTTTAACTTATTTGCAGGACCGATTACAGTAAGCCGGGTGCGTACTACGTTCTTCTTGAACAGCTTTCCTATCAATGACCCATCTATCTGTGAAGGGTAGCTCTCCATTTCAATACCTGCAAAATCATCCGGCTGGATCTGTGTCATGGTCATTTCGATAAGAGTTGCCTCCTCCTCAGGGGTAAGTCCTTTCTCAAGAACAAGGATCTTTCCACTCTTGACCTCATCTATAATAAATCTGATCTTCTCAACAGGCGGCATCTTTGCAAGCCTGTCCTCTGAGACCAGATCCATTTGAATACCCTGCATTGCAATCACCCGAACCTCTTAGCGATCTCGTCATAGAAAGTTTCTATGTTCTTTCCTTCAAGGGCGGATATTGCTACCATTGGGTGCTGTGGGAATGCTTCCCTTATTGTGGAAGGGGATGACTCCGGCAGGTCTACCTTGTTCGCAACGATCAGCAGAGGCAGGCTCCGTGCCTCCATGTTGCCTATGACAGTTACGTTGACCTGGGTGTAAGGGTCCTCTGTAGCATCCATCACAAGGATGACTCCGTCAAGGTTCTCCAGCCATTTAACAGCTTCAATAACACCTTCGGTAGCTTCCTTTGCTCTTCTCTTGGATTCTGCTTCGTTCATACCCTGTTCCATGAACTCATGGAAATCGATCTTAGTAGCAAGACCGGGGGTATCAATGATATCCAGGCTGATGGATCCGCCGTTGGACTGTATGGTCACACCTTCTCGACGCCTTGCACGACGTGTTTCGTGAGCAATGTGTGAAACAGAACCCATTGCGTCACCGGTCCAGTCCCTGACTATCCTGTTTGCAAGAGTTGTCTTTCCAGCATTGGGTGGACCATATATTCCTATCCTTGCATTCTTTTTGTTAAACAACTTTTTGAAGAAGCTTGAAAAATTTTTCCTAAAAGATCTTATTACGCCCATCCATTTCCTCCGACTTAGATAGTGATATCTATTAAAATCTATGATGATTTGATATTACTCATACCTTATAAATAATCGCTTAAATCTCCATGATCCTGTTCCTTCCTGACATTTAGATCATTATTTGTTCTGTACAATTGCCATTGACAGATTGATCGCAAATTCTGCAATATTTGCTCCGTACTCTCCTATTCTGTCGATACTGTCTGCCACTGTCCCCAGGGCCACAATAGCTTCAGGAGACTCAAGATCAAGAAGTGATGCATTTAGTTCATTGATCCTTGCTTTCGTACCATCTACCTTTGAGATCACCTGGTTGGCAAGATCAGTGTTCTGGTTGTATAATGCATCTATGGCATCTTCCACCATATCTCTCGAAGTAGTGCTGGAGCTTTCGATGAGTGTCATGGTCTCTTCCGGGATCGGGATTTCAAGGGTTGCTGCTATCTTTGCGATCTTAAGTGCATGGTCTGCGATACGTTCCAGTGAACTTGCAGAAAGGCGGAGGTCGTGGTACTCATCAATTGTGGTTTCTGATGTGTCAGGAAGGCGACTTCCCCTAAGTACTGTCCTGAATTGTTTTGAAATAAGCAGGAAAAGCCTGTCCACTTCATCATCACGTTCGATAACATCAAGCGCAAGGTCACGGTCCTGATTTTTCAGTGCCTGCATTGCATCCTTTAACATTGAATTTGAGATCAGGAACATTCTTCTGACACTCTTCTTAATTGAAACCTCGCTGGGGTTCAAAAGGTCCTGGATCAGCACAGAGTTTGCGGTCTCTTCGATGATCTCCGGTCCAATGAGCTTGTAACAGATATTCCTTATGATCTTCTTCTGATCAGCCTGTATCCGGTTGGCCCGGATCTCTATCCTGTCAGGACCAGATAGATAGGCCGCTATCAGAAGTCTTACAAGTTCATCTCCAAAACATGCGTTAACATCAATTATTTTCTTTTTTTTAGGGTTCCTGGAACTTCCTTCGGCTGCAATGTTGAGGGTTCCGTCTTGCTGTGGTTGGAGCGTTACCTGTGAGCCGGTTGTAATTCCGACACGCTCAGCCCACTTCTTTGGCAGGGATACAATATATGTAGAACCGCCGGTTTGCTGTATCTTCCTGGTTTCGATAAAAATCACCTATACTGACGCGTTATTATATATAGTGATATATATTACACTGTTCGTATATAGCTTTACAGCACGAACCAGTTAATGCATATAAAATTATTTATGAATTATAAGGGATATTGATGTGACCCTCAATACCCATACTTCCCAATAAGTGGTACAAAAATAACAGCTCCCCAACCCTTGTAGCTGACATTGCCTTCACTGTCCTTTCTTACGACGACAAGCTGCTGCTCATCGTTGCCAACAGGGATTACCATTATGCCTTCAGCTGCCAGTTGCTCAATAAGTGGTCGTGGAACGTCCGGTGCTGCAGAGGTCACACTGATCCGTTCATATGGTGCATGTTCGGTCAGACCACAGGAACCATCATCCTGAAGGACGGTGACATTTCTGTATCCTGCTTTTTCGAGGTTCTTCTCTGCAAAATAGGCCAGGTCGGGTATGCGTTCTACTGTATAGATGTGACCTTCATCCCCGACAAGTTCTGCCATTACAGCAGCATTGTAGCCCGAACCACTTCCAACTTCCAGGATCTTCATTCCCTTGGAAATCTCCAGCAGTTCACACATGATCGCGACCATGTGCGGTGCCGAGATGGTCTGGTTATGTCCGATCGGAAGCGGCAGGTCTATGTATGCGGAGTCCTGCAGTTCCTCTGGTACAAAAAAATGCCTTGGGACGCGCATCATCGCGTCAAGTACTCTGTCACTTATCCTGTTTACTTTCAGTGAATCGATCAGTATCTTTCTTCTCTCTTCGAACTCCATGAAGTCTTTGCCTCTCCCCATCCTCTTTTATGTGCTTCGGTAGCAAAGATACGCTTGATATACTTAGCAGGAACTCGATCCCCTTTACGGGACTGGAATCCTCCATCCCTTATCTTGATCTTGGTTATGTGGAAATCCTTCCTTTCAGCATTGTAGTTCTGGCCTACAATGAACTCGAATTCTCCAGACACTCGTTTTTCCACAGAAGTGGATCCGTTGCGGACCTTTATTGAGATCTTTGTGGTCACTTCATCGGTGGCACGTCCCCATATTACATCGATATTCTCGATCTCCTCGCGGTCCAACCGGCGGCCGCCTGATTCGAGCGCAGTGACGATGATCGGGTATACTTCATCTGCATCTTCATCGTCTACCACAAGTTCATCATCGACATAGATCATTTCACCGGCGTCGATATTTGTGTGAAGTGTGAATGAAACGTCATCCTTGCTGACGATAACCTTAACTTTAACGGGCTTTTTTTCTTCGATGGTAGCGGGATGCACTGCTCCGCATTCGTGGCATTGGACTACAGGGTTCTGCCCTGGTCTTAAAACATCATGTCCCACTGCATCCTTTGGTGAACACATTGGGCAAACTACTATTACTTCCTCTGTCATGGTCTCTGTCCTTATGATTGTTGGGGGTGTGTATAAACTTAACCATGAAGAATGATCAGCTCATTGAAGCAGCGTGTGCAGCAATGAATTCGCGGATAAGTTTTGTACCAAGGATAGCAGTTTGACCGCTGTCATATTCCGGTGCGATCTCCACCAGATCGAAACCTGTGGACAGGGGAGCCAATCCTCTTACGATGTCCCGTACTTCCACAGAGCTAAGGCCGAATGGTTCCGGTGTTCCCAGTGCAGGTGCATATGCCGGATCAAGGACATCCATGTCCAGTGACAGGTATATGCTTTCGCAGTCAAGGTATTCCTTTATTTCCCGGACAAGTACTTCCGGTCCTTTTTTGGTAACGTCCTCAGGTGTATAATAACAGATGTCGTTATCTTTTGCGAAATCCCATTCTTCCTTTGGGCCGCTTCGTACTCCTATGGTCACGTAATTATCAGTGACCTCGTCAAGTATATGTCTTGACACGCAGGCATGATTGTATTTCACACCTTCAAATTCGTCGCGAAGATCAAAATGTGCATCCAGTACGACAACACCAAAGTTGTCCTCTGCGTTTTTCGCACAGGCTTTGACACATGGCAGGGTAAGTGAGTGTTCTCCCCCCATCATAATGGGTATCTTTCTTTCATCAGTAATTCCGATGACATCCAGATAGAGCTCACTAAGCACATCATCAATAAGAACTCCTGCCTCGAAGTTTCCTGCATCGTGTATAGGAAGTTCGGCAAGATCAATATCAAAAAAAGAGTTATAACTTTCAAAGTTTGCAGAGGTACTCCGCATAGCATCCGGAGCCCATCTGCTCCCAGCACGGAATGAGGATGTACGATCAAATGGTACTCCAAAAATGACGTATCTGGCAGATTCGTAATCCGCCAGCGCATCCATCATGCCAGGCTGGTAGAACATAATATCCCTTAAATGGGTTTATCTAAGGTCGATCTTCATTTTGCCCATAGATGTAAGGTATGTGATATCTCCGCCTTCAACGATCCTGTCCTTGAACTGTTCAGGGATCGAAAGTTCGAATGTGGAGTAATCTTCCATATCCATGAGTTGAGCAACATCTCCTGAAATGGATAATACCTGTGCTGTCTTACGTTCTACGATTGGAACGTATGTCTTAGCGGAAACTGAGCTTATAATGGAACGCTTCTGGCCATCGAAGATACCAATTGCTTCGATCCTTGCCTTTGCAGAACCATGCTTACCTGGTTTTGATTTTGTGATGCCTTTGATTACACATGGCTCATCATCTACAAGTACGTACTTACCTTCTTTAAGTTCTTTAACCTCTACCTGCTGTTTCATTTATGATCCTCCTGTCACTCGTAAAAAAGCGTCAAGTTTTTTATTAATGGATAAATCTGTGCTTATAATTCTACGTTCTGTATAAGAAGTTAACGTATAAAGCCTTTCAAATGGATGGATGTTTCAAAAGTATTTAAAATCCTGTCCTTCCGATAGCTATCTGTGTCAATTTTCTTTTTAAAGTCCGGGGTCTTCAAGCTTTCTTTTTGAAGCTTTCCATTTTGATACCATTCTAGGAAAGCTTGTGCGGTCAAAAATAACCGGTTTGCCAAGAACTTCCGTTCCATCCTTTCATTTTCAGCTCATAAAGTTATTGTTTAGCTCATTTTGTACCACAAAAAGGTCACTTCATCTCTTTGAGAAGTTCGTTCTCAAGTCTCTTCCTTCTATTGCGATATCGTAACCATCCTACTCCAAGATATCCTGAGATCCCAATGGCTATCAATATGGCTATGACTATGAGTGGATAGGTTGTTTCGACAAGAAGCGGGTTGAGATTCTCCCTTTGCTCATAAGTGGGATACATTATATCTCGTATGTCATTGCTATGTCCAAGTCCCAGGGCATGACCAAGTTCATGGGTAACAAGTTGCTCCATATTGGCATCACCGTATTGTTGCCAGGAAAAACCTTTGTAATCCCCTACCTCCAGGACAATGTCTGCGTGTATGTATCGGCCATTAGCGATCATGGGTCTGCAAAAACCGGCAACTCCTTCTTCTGCACCGGTAACTTCTTCCATGTTCTCCACCCACATTATGTAGATGTCTGCATCAGAAGTATTGGTAAGTTCAAAAACAGGTGTATAACTAAGCTTCCCGTTTCCACCGCTTTCCCAATATTGGAGCGCCCTGATCACTGTGGGCTGATATGAGGGGCTGTAATGGGTTGGTATGTTCTGCTCATCTATATATACTGTAATTGGTGAATGATCCCATGGTTCCTCTAAGAATTTAGGATATTCCTTTTCACCTAGCAGGGTTGATCCTGGAATTACAAGTGCAATTAAGAGCAGTATCGTGATAATTGCTTTTCTGGTGTTCATAATCTCTCATTCGTTGCAAGGTTGCTTGCTACATTAGAGTTTATTTTAAAAGGATATGTCCTTTTTGGGAGGTTGCAAATTCTGGAAGTTAATTGTATACTTTGTACCTGAACTTCCATCAATATGGATCTCACCATGGATCTGTTCCACAAGTTCATTTACTATTTTCAGGCCAAGTGTATCTATTTCTAATATGTCCTTCACAGGAAGTCCAATCCCGTCATCTTCTACCACAAGAGTGAACTGATCATCAAATTGCTGGGAACTAATGGAGATGGTTCCCCTTCCATCCGGGAAAGCATATTTGAAACTGTTTATGATGATCTCATTTAATATCAACCCCAGGTGCGTTGCGGTATCAAAGCTCATGAAAATATCCTCAGATTCGATATTTATATCTATGAACTCGGTCTGATGTTCGTTCATGTGGGACAGGTAGTTTACTACATCCTGTACATAATTACAAAAATTGATCTTCCCCATCTCTTTTGAACGGTAAAGTTTCTCATTGGCAATTGCTATTGAATGGACTCTGTCCCTGCTTTTCTCGAATGCGTCAACGATCGCCGGGTCCTCGAACTTGGATGATTCAAGGTCAAGAAGGCTGGAAATTATCTGTAGATTGTTCTTGATCCGATGATGTATTTCTTTCTCATGGATCTCCTCTGCTTTGATAAGGGCCTCTTCAGCTCTTTTCCTTTCCGTTATATCTTCGCCTGAGCATAAGGCGCCGATGATCTCTCCCTCTCTGTTACGTAGGGGTGAGTTGTGCCACTGTATGTCTTTCTCCTTACCATCTAATCTCAGTATCGGGGCTTCGAAGCTTTCCATATCTCTTGTGTTTCCCTCGATGAACTGGTGGAATTGTCGTCTTCCCTCTTCTCTGTATCTTTCGGGCACCAGTGTTTCGCAAAAGTCCTCTCCGATCAAAGAGCCATCGTCACAACCGATGATCTCGCATCCTTTTTTGTTTAAGAGCTGTATCTTTCGGTTAGTATCGAAAACAGTGAGCATAACTCCGGCAATGTCCAGGTAATTGCGTGCAAGGTTGCGTTCAGATTCGTTCTTCTCGTTAAGCTCCTTGATCTTAAGAAGTGATCGGATCCTTGTTTTAAGCTCCAGCTGATCGACGGGTTTTGTCAGGAACTCATCAGCACCGGCTTCAAACCCTTTTATGCGGTCTTTCCTGTTTGAAAGGGCGGATACTATTATTATAGGTATTAATTGGGTACGTGGATCATTTTTCAATATGTTGCAAACTTCGTATCCTTCTATATCAGGCATCATTACGTCTATCAGAACAA
This sequence comes from Methanococcoides sp. AM1, assembly GCF_900774055.1. Classification (NCBI taxonomy): domain Archaea; kingdom Methanobacteriati; phylum Methanobacteriota; class Methanomicrobia; order Methanosarcinales; family Methanosarcinaceae; genus Methanococcoides; species Methanococcoides sp. AM1. Next base: position 86,746 of record NZ_CAAGSW010000002.1, read on the forward strand.
GGTCGATATCTTCTTTTTTAGTGATATCAAGGCCCTCTTTTCCATTGTAAGCAGTCAGTACCTCATAGTCAGGATCCAGGTAGGCCTCCATCAGTTCTAAGATCCTCTGATTGTCATCTACAACCAGTATTTTTTGTAAAGCATGGTTCTGCAATCTGGTTACCTTCCTGTGGACAAAATTGTTATATCGAAGGATATTTACTCACGTAACAGGTTTCCTTTGCTAAGCTTGTATATATAGTAAACTATTATCTTCCGGGATGCATATTTTTTTGAATAGTATGGTCTCTGTCTTTTCTATTTTCAGCAGTGCCATATAATGCAGGAAACCTTGAAATATGTTGGCGAAAACTTCCACCTATGCGTAATATCATTGTTATTCTGTTCTTTCTATGTTCTGTCCTTTCACTATCGGGATGCGTTGGGCCGGATGAACCCGCTCCGGAGCTAACCGTTACTTTTGCAAATGTGACGGAGGTAATCGATGGGGATACATTTGTCATATCCACTGGTGAAAAGGTCCGTCTTATCGGAGTGGACACTCCTGAACGGGGGGAACCATATTATGAAGAAGCAAAGCAGTATATGGTCGATAATCTTCCTGGTAGAACGGTCAGACTTGAAGCAGATGTAAGCGATACGGATCGATATGGACGTCTGTTAAGATATGTCTGGATTGATGGTAGTATGGTGAACAATGATCTGGTACTTTCGGGACTGGCGGTTTCAAAAACATATGAACCGGATACATACTACCAGGATCAATTGGATGGGTCTGAATCCTATGCAAGGGAAATGGGCGTGGGGCTATGGTCCGGGGATTCCTCCCAGCAAGTAACAAAGACCATTATTTCGTATCTTGATGCAGGAAGATATGTGGGGCAGGTAGTAACGGTTGAGGGCACTGTGGTCCGCACGGCAAAACACGATGGGAATGGTATTGTTTACCTCAATTTCCATGATCCTTATGATGGATATTTTACTGTAGTGATCTGGTCGGACGATTGGGACAGATTCCCTCAGAGTCCTGAGCTTTACTATGATGGTAAGCATGTGCTGGTGACCGGGAAGGTAATTGAGTACAAAGGCAGTCCTGAGATAATTGTTGAGGATCATACTGAAATTGTGATCGTAAGTGATTGAAAAAGATCATTATTCTTTTTTGAGAACATAAGATTAATAATTGGTTATGTCGAATCATATCAACATGCAAAAAAGCATAGCTGTAGTTTTTGATAGTGCAGGCACCCTGTTACACATGTATCGTGTGGCCAAGGATATTGGCAGCGGCGAAATGATCACTGGTGTGGAAAGTACCGCTCTTGTAGCTCAGCGCAAAGGTCGTGCACTGATAGTGCTTCACACTGAGCCGGCTGTGATCCTTAGTGTTGACCGCAATATGCGGGTCATTGATTTCATTGATGATCATGGTATAACTATCGATATCAGTTGTGCAAGTATTCCTTTTTCTTTGGACGAAGCTTATGACATAATCAAGGATAGCAATATTAAGGTGGGGGATATCCTTCAGGTGGTCGATGTGGTGAAGGCGCATTGTCCAAAAATATTCTATGTGGCAGCAGGCATTATCGTTGATAGCAACGATCACTCTGTTCCATATGTACTAAGTACAGGAGGTCGCATGTTCCATGATACTAAGGATACTGTCGATCAATTGAGAGCACGGGGGGCGGATGTCTATATTGCATCAGGTGACAGCCGACGAAATCTCAGGCAGCTTGCGGAATGCATCGATGTACCGATGGGGCGGGTTTATGATATTGCCACTACCCGCGAAAAGGCACGTATAATCCTTGACCTGAAAGAGAAATATGACCGGGTTTTGATGGTTGGTGATGGTCTTAATGATATTCTTGCCTTAAGGGCTGCGGATATTGGTGTTGTAACCCTTCAACAGGGGGATGAACGCCCTGAAAAACTGGAGAGGTCTGCAGATATAGTGATCAGGGATATCAGGGAAGTTCTGGACATAGTTGATTCTCTTTAATGCAATTTTTACTGTTGTCTGAATGTGATATTGCTTCGTTAGATATTGTTTTTGAATGTTAACGGCGATATGCCAATGCGTTATGTTTATGTACTGCATTATGTAATGCTGATATGTCCGTAGAGGATAAAATCTTAATAATGTTTAAATTTCAAACATAGTATAAGCGACACTTTAGCGGTTTTGTACAGAAAGTACAAATCTGTTAAGTAGCATAAAATATCATATAATAACTAGGTACTTACTCTCAACCATATCGGAGGAAATCAAATGTCATTGTTCATTGAGGTCAAAGACCTGACCATATCTTATGATGGTGTTAATGTTCTGAAAAACATCAATCTTAACATCAATGAAGGTGAGGTCATTGGAGTTTTGGGTCGAAGCGGTGCAGGAAAGACAATCTTGATGCACGCTTTGAGGGGAGCCGAGGAATATGAGAATATCTCCGGTTCGATCATCTATCATCTGGCACGATGTAATAAATGTGGTCATATCGATCCGCCCAGCAAGGTAGGTGAAACATGCCGTCACTGTAAGGATGACGTGATGAAAGCATTTGATGCGGACTTTGTTGCATTGTCCCTTCATGCTAACGAACGCAGAAATGTTTCCAAAAGGATCGCGATCATGCTCCAGCGTACGTTCGCACTGTATGGCGATGACCAGGTAGTTGCAAACGTCATGAACTCTCTTACTGAGATCGGTTACACTGGTAATGATGCTATGTCAAGGGCAATGGAGCTTCTTGAGGACGTACGATTGTCCCATCGCATGATGCATGTTGCACGTGACTTAAGTGGTGGAGAAAAACAGAGGGTAGTCCTTGCAAGACAACTTGTAAGAAACCCAATGCTGCTTCTTGCCGATGAACCTACGGGTACCCTTGACCCAAGGACTGCAGATGTTGTCCACGATGTCATCGAAAGGGCTGTTAAAGCTTACAATATGACCATGGTCATTACATCTCACTGGTCAGATGTTATCGAGGAGCTTGCAGATAAGGCTATCATCCTCGACGATGGCGAGGTTGTCATGGAGGGTGATCCTCATGAGGTTGCCACTGAGTTCATGAAGATGGTATCACACATTGAAAAGAACGAGAATATCGTTCTTGGTGAACCAATTATCGATGTCAAGAACCTCGTTAAAAAATACATCTCTGTTACCAGGGGTGTCGTACATGCTGTCAATGACGTTTCTTTTGAGGTAAAGGAAGGAGAGATCTTTGGTCTTGCAGGTACCAGTGGTGCAGGGAAGACAACAACCTCTGAGATCCTCATGGGTATCGTGCAACCTACAAAAGGTGATATTCGCGTGCGTGTGGGCGATGAATGGATCGATATGACAATTCCGGGTCCTGACAACAGAGGTCGGGCTACCAAATACATGGGTATCCTGCATCAGGAATACGGACTCTACACTCACAGAAGTATCATTGATAATCTTACAGAGTCCATTGGTATCGACCTTCCTTATGAGCTTGCAGTTCGCAAGGCAATAAAGACACTAATTGCTACTGGTTTCTCTGAAGAGAAAGCAAAGTCGATCCTGCCAAAGATGGCTGATGACATAAGTGAGGGTGAGAGGCACAGGGTTGCTCTTGCACAGATCCTTATGAAAGAGCCTAACATCATTGTGATGGATGAGCCTACGGGTACAATGGACCCGATCACAAAGATCGAAGTTACAAGGTCTATCCTTAAGGCACGTGATGAGATGGGTGACACATTCGTTATCGTGTCACACGACATGGACTTCCTGCAGGAAGCATGTGATCGCGTCGCACTAATGAGGGATGCTAAGATAGTAGCTGTTGGCGAACCAAACGACGTTCTTTCCCAGCTTACCGAAGAAGAACGCTTACTTGTTGCTCAGGAAGCATAAGTTTAAAATTGAGCTCCCTATATTATGTAGTGGAGGCGATAATCCTGAGCGGTAAGATTAGTGTTGAGGTCAATGATAATCAGGTAGCATTGCCCCCGGGTTCAACTCTGGGGGATGCTATTAAAGCATCGCAGGCTCCTTACAGGGAAGGTACCGCTATAGGTATTCTTAAGAAGGACGAAGGTCGCAAAAGCGGTGCTATAATAGATTATGTCGTGAAGACCTCGAAAGGGGACTTCAGGATAGAACTGGAAGGCGATTCATCATCTGCTGATGTATGGGCAGATAATTTTAATGAATACGAAGGTACAAAGGTTCGTTGGGATTCCAGGGATGCAGTGGCATTTGGTCCCTTCAAAGCTGACATTGTGCCAACTCATTCTTTATTATCACTAAACAAATATGATGTTGTGTTCGGAGCGGGCGGCCTTGATCCGAACAATACTCATATGATAATTGCACTGGAGGCCCATTCTTCGGAATATGGTACTCCGGAAGATGGCATTTTTGGAAAAGTAGTAAGCGGGATCAATATCCTGCCCGAGCTTGGCAGCGGTGACACTATAGACAGCATTGAACCGATCCTTGAATGGGAGGAGACCGGAGAGCACATATGTACCACTGACCTGACTACGGTCATTGAGGATGGTTCCCGGATATTCACCTATATAGAGGTTGAGGTCGACCCTGAAGCACCTGAGGGCGCAGAACATTTCTTTGCGTTGACACGTGATGGTACCTTTGATGTGGAATTTGTTTCAAGTTCATTCATTTCTGATCATTCATTGCACGGTGAGGCGTGCAAATTCGAGAATTTCGATCCCCGAACAAGAGGTTCGGTATGGGTACGAACTGTGGGTTACGGTACCGGAAAGGTGTTCATCGCTAAGGATGACAGGCCTGCCAGCATCATGCATTCGGTTGTAGGACATCTTTCCATTGGAACAGAGCTTGTCCAGATGGCAGAGGCCGACCAGAAGCTGATGGTCAGGACATCTCCTGAACCGATCTGGCTACTGGGTCTGTCCTTTAAGGAAGCCGAAGAGAAACTTTCAGCTCTTGGCATTGAGCTTGTAAAGCAGGGTTATACTGAAGACGATGCTGTTATTGTTGAGCAGAAGCCTGCACATAGTATTGATGTCCTGAGGGAAGGTAAGGTAGAAGCTTTAGGTGTCCCGGATTCAAAGCTTGTGAGTGTTGAACTTTATGACGAACTTGCCCCGAAGACGCTTGATTTCTTCAGGCATGCCATCGACCTCCAGTTCAAACCGGTAGGCGCACTGCCAATAATGATGACGTATGAGAATACCTACATCTTCAAGGCAGAGAAATCCGCTGAAAAATACAAGGAGATCTTTCCTGAGAATGTCCCTCAGGGCAAGGTTGCAGCAGGAGAGCTTGGTGTTACTAACCAGGCAGCAAAAAGGCATGGTATGGTCGGTGTGAAACTTGAGGATGACGATCTGTTCGGTCCTACAGGTGAGAAGTTCACAAGTACGAATATCATAGGTCGCATCCTTGAGCCTGAAAAACTCAAGGGCATGAAGGATGGGGATGTAATGTATGTTATTGAATATACAGGAAGTGATCAATGATGGCTGAAGGTACTGAGGATAACATCACCAGGATCGTTGTGATAAGCTCTGACAGTGTCCTGCCAATGGATGCTGCCATGAAGGTCTATGAGTCAGAGGACGCTATCACCATCAAAGAGACCTGTTTCGGGACAATGGTGAATGGCCCCAGGGATGCTGTTAACAGGGTTGTGGAAACTCTCCGGTCCATGGACCGCAATCACATATTTGTAAAGGACAGGGGTTTTAAGCCTGGTGCGGAAGTACGCTGTCGTGCCGGAAGGGGCGGCGGTCCTAGACCCGGGTTCCATTTCCTGAGGGAAGAGGTGAGCATGCTTCCAATGATCGGCAGGGCACTGGATGAGTATGATGCCGGTGAACCGCTTGAAGAAAAAGAAACTCCTGGAAAACTTGATGTATTGAAGTTGAAAAAGATCATTGATTCAGAATTATGAGGTGTTATTTTGGCAAAAGTTATCATTTATCCAACAAACAGCCTTATCCTTTCCGACATGGTAGAGAGATTCGGGCATGAACCTCTTGCTATGATGGAGAAGATACGCGAGAAGATCACTACAGTGGGTGTGGATTCCCCTCCTTTGAACATAACTCCTGAGGGACCAAAACATGGTCTGAAATATGCAGCGGTAGAAGTTCCGGCAGGTGTCAGGGGCAGGATGTCCATTATTGGTCCGCTTATCGATATCGCGGAAGCTGCAATTATTGTCGGTGATGCGTCCATAAGCTTTGGCTGCATGGGCTGCGCTCGTACAAATGAGCTTACGAAGTTTCTCATAAGGGAGAAGGAGATTCCTGTTCTTGAAATACAATATCCTCACACGGAAGAGGAAGGAAAGGCCTTCGTGTATAATATAGCAGAGTTCCTGAAAGCCCTGCCAACCGGAAGTGATGATGAATGACTGAAAAAGATCAGGTATTGATAGCACTTGTTTCCTGTGGAAGTGAATATGCAGGTGTCCAGAAAGAGCTGGAAAATGCTGCAAGCACCCTGAATGCAAAGCTGGTCTATCCGGAGATGGATGTTGCATCACTTGACACCATAGGTATGGATTTTGGGCTGGAAGTCGCAAGCCCTGACCTGAAACTCATGATGGCAAGGGCAAAGGCAGTAGTTGAAGGCGTTGCCAAGGTGGATGGTGTGTTCGTAACATCATGTTTCCGCTGTGCAGAAGCTGCTATTGTCAGGAACGAGATACGCAGGTATATTTTCCAGAACTCAGGTCTTCCTGTCATCAGTTATTCATTTACGGAACGTACCACGGCAGCTACTCTGCTGACCCGTCTGGAAGCACTGACCACCATTGCGAGAAGGAAGCACTTACTTGCAAGAGAACATCAGGTTGGCATTACTGCCGGAATCGATTCCGGTTCTACCACAACCAAGGCAGTTGTGATGAAGGACGATAAGATCATCGGTGAGGGCTGGGTCCCGACCATCAAGGTCCTTGAAAGTGCTGATACTGCTCTGCAGCAGGCACTGGACCAGGCAGGATTGAAGAGGGAGGATATCCAGGCAATAGGCACTACAGGATACGGTCGTTTCCTGATAGGTGAGCATTTCAATGCTGACCTTGTGCAGGAAGAGATCACTGTAAACTCAAAAGGCGCCGTCTATCTTGCAGGCAAGCAACAGGGCAGTGCAACAGTCATCGATATTGGCGGAATGGACAACAAGGCCATATCCGTACAGGATGGCATTCCCGGAATGTTCACAATGGGCGGTATCTGTGCCGGTGCTTCCGGTCGTTTCCTCGAGATGACCTCTAAACGTCTTGGTGTTGAGATCACAGAACTTGGTGACCTTGCTGTGCGGGGTATGGAAAAGAACGTGGAGATGAACAGTTACTGTATTGTTTTCGGTATCCAGTCCCTTGTGAACTCCCTTGCAAAAGGCTCGATCCCTGAGGATGTAGCCGCTGCAGCCTGCCATAGCGTGGTGGAGCAGATATTTGAACAGCAGCTTCAGGAAGTGGAAGTTAAGGAACCACTCATCCTTGTGGGCGGTTCTTCTCTTATTGCAGGTGTTCCAAAGGCCCTTGGCGATCTCTTGAAGATCGATGTGCTCGTGCCTCCACATTCGCAGCTTATCGGTGCTGTGGGTGCAGCACTTCTTGCATCCGGTTTTGTAAAGGGGTGATCTTCATGGAACCCCTTGAGATATTCATTGTAGAGACTACCGAGCCTTCTGAGGCAAAAGCATACGAAAGCATCATGAAGGATGTTATTTCCGAGCTTGCTTTTGTGAGGACCATCGGAAGGATAAAAGTGAGGATAAGGCCTGAGGATTCATTGTTCATGATGGCCCTCATCCTTCGTAGAGGCCTTCCACCTATAAAGGCGAAGGAGATCTCTGATACTGAGATAGACAGGCCCGGATCAAAAGTGATCATCACTGTAACGGATGAGAAGACGATCCCTCAATTCCTCGAAAAACTATGGGCACAATTTGGAAGGGCGAATGTCATACAGCCCCAGAGGAATCTGATCGAGGTGATCTCTGATGACCTGAAAGCAGCCGAAGATTCCATCGGTGATATCGTTGTGGATGATCCGGAAAAATCTCTTCGTGAAAGGCTTGCGGATATGGCAATACGTGCCACTCCCGAGGGGTTCAGGATACGTTATCACTCTTTTGATAATGGCAGGTTCATATTTGTGGCATCTGAGGATACTATGCAACAGGAATGGATAGATGAGGCTCGTGTAATGCTTGAAGATCTGACAGGAGATGATGTTAATGGCAGCAGTGCTTGAACCATATATCTATGAAGGCGGTATCCACAAACACAGTCTGATTCTCGAGTTGCTGGAAGACCTTGGTGGTTATCTTGTGCAAAAGACACCTGCTTCCACAGAAGTGACCCTTGTAATGCTTATCCCGAAAAAAGATGTTCCTCTTGTGGAAGAGCTTTGCAATAAGTTGCTGGGAAAACTTACTCCTGCACCTCTGACAGGTACCGAGATCGCAGTGGTGTCCCCGACCCTTGCTTCACATCATCTTCCGCACTCAGCATGTGATATTGCGGAGTACCTGCGTCGTGGAGGTGCGAACACCAACATGATAGGCCTTGCAAGGGGGATGGGAAGACGGGTAGCACTTTCTGCAGACTACGAGAGGAGACTTATCAACGAGCATGATGTTGCAGTGTTCTCTTTTGGTACTTTCAAGGATTGCATTATCAACAAGAAGCCAAAGCTCTTTGAAGGGATCGATATTCCAATAATAGTTACTGGTGGCCCGGACCTTGAAACTGGCGATGTTCCCGGGTGTGATATGTATGTGGGATGCATTGGTCGTGTTGCTCACAGGATGAGGAAAGGTCCTGAACTTGATGCAATGGACGTGCTTAATGAAAAGGTCGGTGAGATGATAAATCTCAAGAGGGAAAGGATCTCAAAAGATCCGCTTGTTGTTCTTCCTGCAAGGCTGATGAAAGAGGTACAGGAGCAGATTCCTGATATCCATGATGTTCTGACCCCTGCACCGATCACACTTCAGCTCGATGGGATGAGGGTCAAGTTGCCTTTTGATGAATATCATGAAGCTATTGGTAATATCGAGTTCGATGAAGGCTTCAGGCTTTCGGATATTGCTGATATAATGCCTTCAAAGATGAAAGATTATGTCCTTATAAAGATCAAACGCAGGTCTGAGGTAGGATCAAAAATTTAATAATATTAGTAAATTAGTGAGGATCATTATGGAGATCGAAAAGATCAGAGAGATCGTGGAAAAGGAGCCTGATGAGGCGGTTTCAGAAATACTGGAAGGGGTTAAAGAAAGGTATGGTGAGATACCATATATCCTGAACTTCATGAAGGATATGCCTGACCTTCTGATACCAAAAGTGATGTATGACAATTCCATCATGAGGGAATTCGAAAGACTTGATCCCAAGACCATCGAACTGATATGTATCGGTGTTTCTTCAGCTATTCGCTGTGATCACTGCATGAAGATGCATATCCGTGTGGCACACAGGCTCGGTCTGACAAAAGAAGAGATCTTCGATGCTGTCCTGATCGGTGGTGCAATGTCAAATGCCTCTGTTCTTGCAGAAGGTACCAGGGCTCTTGATCTTGAGTTCAATGGCTCGAAACCTGATGCCGAAGAGGAATGTGATGTCTGTAACATCGCTCCTGGTAATAATGACAATGGCGGTAAGGTCAACAATGAAGATTAACTGTCAATAATATCCTGAACAAAAAATGAGTCTCAACAATTAGTGATGTCTACTTTGGCATTTGGCATCACTTTTCGTTATTTCTATTTTTTTATCTTATCCTTTATTTCTTATCCAAGAATTGGTGTTCCTGAGAGAAGAGCGCCTGCAATGTATCCAAGGATAACTCCTCCATTTAGGAATGGCAGTCCTGCCTGTGGCTTTCCTTTCATGACGAAGATGGTCAGTGCAAAGAACCCTATAATTGTGCCTGCCATTGCTCCAAGGGCAGGATATGAGATAAATCCGGTATGCTCGATGAACACATTTGCTGATACAACAAGAACTGTGGGCATGACCGCATCCCCCAGACCCATGAAGAATGCATCCCTTTCACCTTCTGCTTTAAGGCTGTCTTTTATGAAAGAATAGTTCAGTTTCTTTGGGATGACAAACAGGATGGGCAGTTTCAGGTCCATCACTCCTTCTGCAAGAGCTATCATGTGCTTTGTCTTGTAAACGGAAATGGCATCGTATATTGCCAGCAGGCTCAGAAGCACTATGGCGGGTGCTATCCCGAACGATATTCCGAAAATTGAGCTTGCGGCGGCTGCGATTATAATGCCTGTAATGTCGATGACATACCATTCAGGGTACTTGTAAAGAAGTGCTGTCAGGGCTATTGCAAGTGGAATAGCTATGGCATTGCTCATTGCCTCGTTGAATCCGAGAATGAAGAACATTGGATAAAATCCATAATAGACGGTTGCTGCCACCGCAAGAAGTATTGTGAGTTGTATGACCCATTTCATGTTCCTTTTAATGGCCATAAGCAGCAGGAACGTGAATACGAGAATAAATCCGATGTAATACAATGAATTTGCAGTGGATTCGGGATTTTCCACAGCCCTCATCCCCAGTTCATCCATAGGGGATGCCAGGAAAAGTGCTAAGGACTGTATCACCAGTATCAATCCAGCCATTACTAACATTGGGAGGTAATCCCTGAATGTGTCTTTTTCAGAACTCACAATAAATGCTCCCTTTCTATCAAAATTTCTCTGGAATTCTAAATATCTGCACAGTATTTAATAGTATGTAAGAATTATAATACGTATCATCAGCAAAATATTGCTGCAAGCATTTGTAAATGAGGTAAAATGATGGATACTCGGGACATTGTATTTTCACTTGTGATGGTTGTATCGTCCTTTGTGCTGACCTATGAATGGTTGGGTAGGTTCAAATATAGTCCTGCAAACTCTCTGATCATATTGTCCGCTATTGTCATGGTAGGGGCATTGGCTGCTATGATCCTTTCTGTGGACATAAGGCTTCGGAGGATCGAAAAGACGCTGGATGAGAAGGAACGTTCTCTTCGCATAAACGTGCAGAGCATTGAAACTTCAATGGATAAGAAGATGAACGAAGTTATCACTGTGGTAGATGAAGCAATGGATTCAATGAATAGGAGAGCATACCGTTGATCTCCTATCTTTCTATTCTCTTATTAGGCTGAAGTTGTTATCTGAAAACAGTATTCACTTATTGTGACAGTCGACAGATGCCGTAAAGCATATTAATATGGCAGTATTATGTGAACTGTGTTAGAGTGCTGGACTTTATTAGATTGTTACGTTATAGGGGATTGCGTATATGCGCATTAATTTAGAACCGATCGGCATTATCAAAAAAGCTGGGAAATATTCAGAGGTGCTTATATACTCTGAATTTGAACAGATTGTAAAGAATCTTGTTTCTAAAATTGGTAAAAATCCTGTTTGTGGTCAGGAACTACTGATAGTGCATAAGAACGGTAAAGGTGATGATGTACATCAGGTGGAAATAACTAAAACAACAGTTCTCGAACGTGCAGGCAATGTTCTCAAGATTGGCAGGATCAATGCACATGATGATTCAGTAATAGATGTGCGTATCGATATAAATGAAGATATTTCAAGGCATAGCTGATCTGTTTTTAATAAGGTAACATGGGTACGGATATTGGTGATCTGCTTCAGAAACACACTGTTGAAATAGCTGAGCTTTCAAACAAGGTAGTCGCTATTGATGCCTATAATACACTTTACCAGTTCCTGAGTATAATCAGGCAACGTGATGGTACTCCTCTAAAAGACTCAAGCGGGCATGTAACATCCCATCTTTCAGGTATCCTTTACAGGTTCACAAATCTCATTGAGAGCGGTGTAAAGCCTGTTTTTGTTTTTGATGGCAAGCCCCCTGAGTTCAAATCCGGTACCCTTGAAAAACGTCACGAAATTCGTGAAGCTGCAAGTGCGAAATGGGAAGATGCCAAAGCACAGGGCTTCGAGGAAGAGGCATACAAGTATGCGCAGGCGTCATCAAAGGTGACAAAGGAGATCATTGAAGATTCGATGAAACTTCTGGAGCTAATGGGCATTCCCTATGTGAAAGCACCTTCTGAAGGGGAGGCACAGGCTTCCTATATGGTACGTAAGGGGGATGCTGATCTGATCGGTTCGCAGGATTATGATTCACTGCTCTTCGGAGCCCCTTCTGTTGTACGGAATCTGACAATAACCGGTAAGAGAAAACTCCCTCGCAAGAACATCTACGTGGATGTGAAGCCTGAGATGATCTCTCTTGAGGAAAGCCTTGAAGGGCTTGGAGTGACACGCTCACAACTCATCGATATTGCCATGTGTATCGGTACTGATTACAACCCCGGGCTTGAGAATATCGGTCCGAAAAGGGCAGTCAAATTTGTGAAAGAACACGGTAGTATCGAAGGTGTCCTGTCCAAAACAGGCAAGGAGATCGAGGAGCTTGATGCTAAAAAGCAGTTCTTTATGAACCCTCCGGTAACTGACGATTATGAGATGAACTGGAAAAAGCCGGATCGTGCCGGAGTTATTGATTTCCTTTGCAAGCAGCACGATTTTTCGGAAGATAGGGTCAATAAGGCACTCGACCGCCTTGAAGCCAGCATGGGTGGCGGACAGAGTACCCTTGACCAGTGGTTCTGATTTTAGTATTTTAATTAGTTTGTCAGTTTTGTAATTATTTTGCTTTTAATTACGGCAGTTCTGATTATTCTTTTAGTATCAGGGGATGGCCTGTCATTTCGGCTGGCTGTTCTATGTTCATAATGCTCAGTATCGTGGGTGCCACATCCGAAAGCCTGCCTTTTGATAGCGAAATGCCGTTCTCTTTTGTGACATACACAAATCGAACGGGGTTGCTCGTATGTGCAGTGTGGACGTGTCCTTCCTTTGTGGAGTGATCCATCATCTTTTCCGCATTTCCATGGTCAGCCATGATCATTGCTTCCCCTCCTGCTTTCAGGACCCGGTCGACTATCTTTCCAACACAATCGTCAACAGCTTCCACTGCTTTGATGGCTGCTTCCATTATTCCGGTGTGTCCGACCATGTCCATGTTCGCGAGATTCAGTACGATCACGTCATATGCGTCGGAGTCTATTCTTTTGATGAGCTCCTCAGTGACTTCGTATGCACTCATTTCGGGCTTGAGATCATAGGTGGCGACCTTTGGTGACGGTATAAGGCATCTTTCCTCACCTTCATTCTGTTTTTCCACACCTCCATTGAAGAAGAATGTCACATGGGCATACTTTTCTGTCTCTGCAATACGCAACTGTTTAATGCCTGCCTTGCTGAGGACCTCTCCGAGTGTGTTCTTAAGTTCCTCTGAAGGAAATGCAACGGGCAATGTCAGCTTCTCATCGTATTCGGACATGCATACGTAGTGAACATTAGGGCGCACCTTGCGTTCGAATCCTTTGAATTCATCGTTTACAAAAGCATATGTAAGCTCTCTTGCGCGGTCAGGTCTGAAATTGAAAAAGACCACGGAATCATTATCCTTGATAGTGGCAACAGCTTCTCCGTTCTCATCGACAATTACCGTAGGTTTGATGAACTCGTCATCCTCATTTCTTTCGTAACCTTCTGAAACCGCGGATACGGGGTCTTTAGACTGGAATCCAATTCCCTGAGTGATAGCATCGTATGCTGCCTGTACACGATCCCAGCGGTTATCCCTGTCCATTGCATAGTATCTTCCGGCAACGGTTGCTGTTTTTGCACATCCTGTAGATTCGCAGAGCCTGACGTGTTCTTTCATATCCTCAAGAGCTGCTCTTGGCGGAACATCGCGACCGTCCAGGAATGCATGTATGTAGATCCTGTCAAGTCCTTTGTTCTTTGCAAACTCAATTAGTGCACGCAGGTGGTTCATATGGCTATGTACCCCTCCATAAGAAAAAAGTCCCATCAAATGAAGAGCTGAACCTTTCTCCTTTGCATTATTGATGGCTTCCAGCAACACAGGGTTCCTGAAGAAATCTCCGTTCGCAATATCCCTGTTAATGCGGGTAAGATCCTGATAGACAACACGACCTGCTCCTATGTTCAGGTGGCCGACCTCGGAGTTACCCATCTGCCCTTCAGGAAGCCCGACGTCCTCTCCTGATGCAGTGAGTAGTGTATCAGGATACTCTTCTACAAGCCGATCAAGGTTGCTGGTGTCAGCCAATGCTATGGCATTTCCTTTATCTTCCGGTGAGTATCCCCAACCGTCCAGTATCATCAAAAGAAGTGGTCTTTTAGTGAATTTCATGGGGGTTAGAATGTATTGATGATAATTAAATGCACGGATTTTATTTTCATGTCCAATAATGTAACTGAAAACAAGGATAGGCTATTTCTATATGTATGGTATATAGCAAAAGCCAGACTTACAAGTGGAATTGCTGACCAATTTGGGTAATTTTGATATCTCCAAAAAAGCAGGATTCACACAATTTCACATAATATAATTGATGCTAATAAAGAAACTCAGGGTTTTCATGGACTCTCAGCAACTAATGGATGAAGAAAAATGAGTTACAAGATAGGAATTATGGGTGCTACTGGTGCAGTGGGCAGGGAAATTATTGAAGTTCTTCATGACAGGAACTTTCCTGTGGAAAGCTTAAGGCTCTACGCATCAGAAAGAAGTGCAGGTAAAACGATCGAGACACCTTTCGGTGACATCACTATTGAAAATGCCGGCTCGGCAGATTATTCACAGCTTGACATTGCATTTTTTGCTATCAGTGGAAGCTGGAGCAAGGAAAATGCCAAAAAGGCAACAGATGCAGGCTGCTATGTGATCGACAACAGCAGTGCTTTCAGGTATGATGATGAAGTGCCACTGGTAGTTCCTGAGATCAACACCGATGCCATTGGTGACTCAAAGCTCATCGCGAATCCTAACTGTACGACAGCCATTGCAGCCATCCCTCTTTACAACCTCCACAAGGAATATGGTCTGAAGAAGGTCATTATCAGTACCTACCAGGCTACCAGCGGAGCCGGAGCTGCCGGAATGAGTGAACTGACAGAGGAAACCAGAAATTACCTGGAAGGCAAAGAGGCTAAGAACGAGGTCTTTGCTCATCCTATTGTCTTTAACACAATTCCGCATATCGACAGTTTCCAGGACAACGATTACACCCGTGAGGAAATGAAAGTGGTCTGGGAAACCAGGAAAATATTCAGTGAACCTGATATGGCTATCAGCTGCACCTGTGTAAGGATCCCTACCATGAGGGTACATGGGGAAAGCATAGTTATCGAGACCGAAAAGCCGATCTCTCCCGAGGATGCAAAGAAATTATTGGGTGAAACCGAGGGCATTGAACTAAAAGATGACATCGGGAACAACGTTTACCCAATGCCACTTACCGCCACCAAAAAGTATGACGTGGAAGTTGGCAGGATCAGGCGGAACCTTGTATTCGGTGACCATGGCCTTGAGTTCTTCGTATGTGGTGACCAGATCCTTAAGGGCGCCGCTTTGAATGCTGTGCAGATCGCTGAAAAACTTTAATAAAGCATCTTGTATTTGCTGGGGAAAGGGGACTCATGTGTAGTTCTCTTTCCTCTTCCTTCTTCGTTTTCCACTCATTTTGTTCTTTTAATCCTCATTCTTCTAAGTTTCCTTATTTTCTGAATATTGACATTTTTTGATTTGCTCTTTTTATTTTTTGGAGCATAATCTTTTTTTGATAACTTCTCATATTCCTGTCTATGGATATCAGGGACATCGACTGGAACGAAGTATGGAAGGAACAGATGAGACTTTATAATGAAGTTGATGGTTCATCGGAAAAGGTGGATATCTGGGGGACCAAAGAAAGTGCCAGACGTTACTGGGAAATGTCCAGGGACAAGGGTGCTGCCAGGGTTGAGCATACTTTGGCCGAGATCAATCTTAAGCCGGATTCGCGAGTTCTTGATGTCGGTGCAGGACCGGGAGCACTTGCCATTCCTATCTCAAAGCTTGTCAGGGAAGTTGTTGCTGTTGAACCATCTGATGGTATGATGTCTGTTCTGCAGGAAAATATTGATGAGATGAACCTCGACAACATCCGGTGCATACACAAAGGCTGGGAAGACATCAATATCGAAGAGGTGGGTGATGACTATGATGTTGTCATTGCTTCCTATTCACTTAGCGTCCCCGATATCAGGCAGGCCTTTGAAAAGATACAGGCAGTTTCCAGCGGCTCCGTCTACATTTACTGGTTTGCAGGGGAAACATCATGGGATGAACAATATAGTGCCATATGGCCTGCCCTTCACAATGAGGAATATCATAGCTCTCCCAAGTGCAACATAATGTACAACGTTCTCTACGATATGGGCATCTATCCTAACATGAACGTGTTCCCGATAGAGCGAAGCATGTTCTTCTCTTCACTGGAGGATGCTGTAAAACACTACATTCCGCACTACCGGGCATATACTCCTGAAAAACTGGGGATCCTGAGGGAATATCTGGGGACTGTCCTGCCTCAGAACGAAGATGGCTCTATACTGCACCTTGGTGATACTATGCGGGTCAGGATGTGGTGGGACAACAACAAATAATTTTCTGGACGTTCCCTCGTTACATTATGCGCTGGTGCTCTTAAAAGCACTATATTCCTTTGCCAGCATTACAAAGGTAACAAGGAAGGAAAGTCCATCCGATATCGGAAATGCTATCCAGATCCCTTCCAGCTGGAAAAATCGTGGTAGTATCAATACAAGGGGTATCAGGAACAGGACCTGACGGCTGATAGAAAGGATGAATGCAGGTCTGGCTTTTCCAAGTGTCTGGTAGATTGATGCTCCTACTATCTGGAATCCGACAAATGGTACTGCAAGCACCATGATGCGTGTGGCAGACGTGCCTGCATCTATCAATTGCTGGTCTGTGGTAAAGATGCTGAAAAGCTGGGATGGAAATAGGAACAGCAGCAGGAATCCTGCCATCGATATTACGGTGGTGACCTTAATTGCAAGTAACGTTGAGCTAATGACCCTGTCAAAGTTCTTTGCACCATAATTAAATCCTACAATAGGTTGTAATCCCTGCACTATGCCTATCATTGGCATGAAAGTGAACATGAAAAGGCGGTTAACAACACCAAAGACTGCTATGGGTATGTCTCCTCCATAGATCGCCAGTGCGTTGTTTATTACAATTATCATCAGGCTACTGGATGCACTTCTTGCAAAAGAGGATGCCCCGATGGTAACGGTTTCCTTGAATACGTCGGAATGGGGGATGAGGTTGCTTGCATGAAAATTCAGGCCGCTCATTCCACTACTGAAATAATGTACCAGGTAGATGGCGCTGATAGCCTGTGATATTACGGTTGCTATGGCAGCACCTTCTATTCCCATATCAAGCCCAAAAATAAATATCGGGTCAAGTATTATGTTCAGTCCGGCAGATATGAGCATTGTCAGCATGGCAACCTTTGCATTGCCTTCTGCACGAACTATATTATTGACTGTCATTGAGAATGCAAAAACGATTGTTCCATACAATATTATTCTCGTATAGTCAAATGCGAATGGCAGTATGGTCTCAGTAGCACCGAACAGTTTCAGAAGGGGGATGATGTAAATGCTTCCAAGTACTGTGATAAGTATGCTGAGTGCCAGTATCGCAGAAATGGCATTACCAAGTGCAATATCCGCACGTTTGTAGTCCTTTGAGCCAAGGCTTCTTGATATTATGGACGCACTTCCAATTCCAATTGTAAGTGCAACTCCCATTATTATCATCTGGATCGGGAATGCTATTGTAATACCTGCTATTCCCTGTACACTCTCAACCCCAAGTGCCCTCCCGACAAATATTGTGTCCACAAGGCTGTACAGTGCCTGAACTACCATTCCTATGGTTGCTGGTACTGATAGTTTGAAAAGGACCTTTGAGATGCTCTCTTCTGCAAGCATCCGGGCTCTGGCGTTCATTGGTGTTTTCCTCGAGAAGGTTTGGTGGTGAGAAAGAAAACACCTTATAAATCAGTTCCGTATTATCTCTTTTTATGGATATTGTGGTACCGGTCGTCTATCAATAAGGGGATGATATCATTAGGTTGTGTTTCATTGTAGAAAAAAACAAGTGCCATGGATGACCATTCGATCCGGACCCGTCTGAAGTTGTCCTTTCCTGGATTCATACGGTCTAACATGGTGATCTTATCTGAAAGATCATAACCAAAAGATATGGCATTTGAAGGTTCCATATCGGGAAATTCTTCTAGAAATATGTTGGAAATAAATTTACTTATCACTTTTTTTGAATGTCCGATCACATTTGTGTCGCAGAAACCGATGTGTATGTTCAGACCTTCCGTATCTGTCCAGTAATGTGAATGTTCCTCGAATGAGAGGTTCATGGATGTTTTTAGAGGGGTGGTAGATCTGAATCGAATGTCCATCATCTTTAGTTTCCACATGCTCTTCAGGTTGGAAGATTCTTTGCAGCAGGTTATGGCATATCCATGCTGCTCTATATCTGTATGGCTTTCAGCCGTTGTAAGTATTGCAAGACAACAGTTTTTCATTTTTCAGCCTCTTGAGTTCTTAGGATATAGTTGTTCAAACATCAATTCGAACATTCTGAACTCTTCGTTTTTCTGCTCTTTTAGATCATTTCCAGATACTTCATCCGGATAGTGTAATGTAATTGGTAGTTATTTTATCAAGAGTATATATTAGTGATTTAGTTATTTTTTAGTTAGGTAGTCTAAATTAGTCCAATAGTATAATCCTCTTTTACTTTAATAATATCAGCAAGTCCACTACTATTATATGCATGGCTGAAAAAACAGTTATTTCCACAAATCAGTTGAGCTATCCGAAAAACAACAACAGTAACAACAATAATTTTGTTTTCCCAGACATTTCAGGGCTGTGGCCAACCCTTCATTTGTTGAACAGTTCCACACTGGTCTCGATATCCGGGGCTTTAAGGATATATCTTGCTTTTATTCTGCTTCAGATGCAATTTAACATTCTTTCCTGCATAGCAGGTGGTCTTGTCGTATATGCTGTATATACACTGGATCGTGCACTTGATTCAGAAGAAGATACTGTCAACAGGTCCGAGCTTACAGGGGCGAGAAGGGATGTAGCACTCTTCGTTTCGTTGCTTGCATTTTTAGCAGGTGCCTATTTCCTGTTCCTCGATGGAATATTGCTTCTTGCTTTCCTTCCTCTGGTTACCGGTTATCTTTACAGTAAAGGTCTGAAGGTAGGCAAGCATCATCTGAAACTAAAAGGTGGTCTTGGAGTAAAGAATCTTGTTGTAGGTACGACATGGGGTGCTTTTATTGCCGGTATTGCGGGATGGTATGCTGAAAGCCTTTTCCCTGTGGTCGCAGTCTTCCTTTTCTTTGGCATCAAACTTTTCGTTAATTCATCCATCTATGATTTCAAGGATATCAAAGGTGATGCTCTTGCAGGCATCAAGACCCTTCCCGTGAGTCTTGGGCCACAGAGGACCCGTGATCTCCTGTTGGGTATGCATCTGTTCTCCCACTCTCTTCTGGGACTTTTGATACTTTCAGAGACCATTGCCTATGAGCCTGTTATTCTGGTTTACAGCTTCATTGCAGGAATGATCTGCATAAGCAGGTTCACAGTGCCTACGGAAAATGAATCAAAGGGTAGAATGCACAAACGCTTGTTTGCTGTAGATGGTGAATCGAGTATGATAGTAGGATTAAAGGCATTTACAGGGATGTAATTTCCCTGGCCTCTTTTTTGTAATGCTCAAAGAGTTCTTTTCCCCAGTTTGCAACGGTTTGGCCGGTCCCCATCAGATCTCTCTGTGGGTCATAGCTCCCATTCTTGAAAAAGAGTGACATGGAAAAGAAGTTATCTGTCGCGACGAATGCAACCCTGGAGCTTTCGATCAGGTAAAGGTTTGTGTTATCTGAATCCAGGTACATCTGCATCGTTTCTGTGTACTCATTTTTAACTTTTTCAAATACATTTCTGGTTAGTATCAGAGACGTGGGGACATTATTCTTTGCAAGGTTTGCGAAGAATTCGGGGTATCTGGGTATGAATATTGAAGAAACCCCGTAGATCTCTTTTGATTCTGCAATGCTATTCAGGAAGTTCTTATGGGAATCATATATGTTCTCAAGACCTTCTTCATGGATGGTACATTCGCCAAGTTCATTTATCCTGTCAAGAAGATGCTGTGGGATGCCTTCAAGAATGTGTTCTTTCCAGAATGTCTCATTTTTTTCTATTGAACAAAGGGTATCGATCAGTGGTTTCAGGTGTTTAGCTGCAACTCTGCCGATGGGGGTTATGTGATATTCTTTTTCATCCTTGTAGATAAAATTTGCAGCTTCCATCTCTTTCAGTCGGGGAGATATCTCTGGCGAACTGACATTAAAATATTCCCTGATCTGGGATAATGATCGAGGTTCCTTTTCTAACAAGAACAGAAGATCCTTTCTTTTTTCGGAAAATGTTAATATGCTCAGTAACCCTGTAGATTTCAGTTGCACCAACTCCAAGGTGGATTCTGTATCAATTGTATATATAGTTCGGGATGTATTATTTAAGTGTTTCTATATTTTAATTGAATTGACCCAAAGAGACACAGTACTATTTTCTATTGTAAGATGGCTAATGAAATCGAAATTATTAATTAAATCTATATTTTTCTAATATTTTTACTGAAATACAAATTGATGTTATTGAACATCTTCTGTAAGGAATTCCTCCAGCTGGATCAGATGCAAGAAAAGATATTAAAAAGGGAATTTAAAAGAATGTATGCAGTTACATGCATTCTTTTTTGTCTTTCAGTGCAGGAAGTGTCTCATTCCTGTGAATACCATCGATATGTTCAGGCGATTTGCAGTATTGATGACTTCATCATCTCTGATCGATCCGCCTGGGGATATGATATATTTGATGTTGCTTTCGTCAGCATGGATTATGCTGTCGTCGAACGGGAAGAAAGCATCCGATGCCATAACACATTCGGAAAGTATGGATTCCCAGTACTCTTCAAAGGATATCTCCGGCTTCTCCCTTTCGTAGATCATTTCCAGGTTCTCTCTTGCTTTTGTGGTTGCAAGCTTGCGGATAGAATCAACACGGTTTGGTTGTCCTGCACCCATTGAGACCATCACAAAACATTCTTCGCTGTATTCATATGCCAGAGTTACTGAGTTTGACTTTGTACTCTTACAGGCAGCGATACAGAACTCGGATAGTTCACGCTTGTCTTCAGGATATTGTGCATCTGTTACACATTCCCACTTCTCATAGAGGCCGACATTCCTTTGCTGTTTTAGCATACCTCCAATGACATACTTGTAGGTGCTGTCTGTGTCAAAGCTCTCATTGAACTGTGGAAGCTCAAGCAAGCGAAGGTTCGCGCTCTTATCCTTCAGGTATTGCAGCGCATCATGCTCGAATCCCGGTGCAAGGATGATCTCGACGAACTTTCCTTTGAGGAATTCTGCAGATTCCATGTCGAATACGGTGTTAGTGCAGATTATACTGCCAAAGGCGGATATGGGGTCGCCGTCCCATGCATGCTGCAATGCTTCAGTAAGGGTATTTCCGGTTGCAAGTCCGCAGGGGTTATTGTGCTTGACAATAGCAACAGCAGGTTTCCTGTTCCCGACCTCTTTGATGGTCTGGAGTGCATTGTCGGCATCAACATAGTTGTTATAGGAAAGCTCTTTTCCATGCAGTTGTTTTGTATTTGAGAGTGCAGGTCCTTCAATTCCTTTCTCTTTGTAAAATGTTGCTTCTTGATGCCAGTTCTCACCATAACGCAGTTTGACGCCATCGGTGAAGCTCATACGAAGAACGTCCTCGCCGAGCAGTGTTTTGCTCAGGTATGTGTCAATGGTGCTGTCATAGTTTGCAGTGTGGCGGAATGCCTTGACTGCAAGGTTTTCCCTTGTCTTGTCAGAAACTATGCCTGTTGACCTTAATTCCTTGAGTATGTGTCCATAATCCTCCGGGTCACATACCACGGCGACAGATGAGTAGTTCTTTGCAGCAGAGCGTAACAATGTAGGTCCGCCGATATCTATATTCTCGATCGCTTCTTCAAGGTTAACACCTTCCTTTGATACTGTTATCTCAAAGGGATAAAGGTTGACTGCAACCATGTCGATAAGTTCTATAGATTCCTTTTCTGCCTCTCCCATGTGTGAAGCATTTTCTCTCAGGCACAAAAGGCCACCGTGTATCCTTGGATGCAAGGTCTTTACACGGCCTCCCATCATTTCAGGGAATCCGGTCACTTCTGAGACATCGGTAGTCTCAATACCCGCATCACGGAGCATCCTTGCAGTTCCGCCGGTCGATATGATCTCTATGTTCAGTTGCTCCAGTCCTCTTGCAAACTCTACGATTCCAGTTTTGTCAGAGACGCTCAGCAGTGCTCTTTTTACCAAAAAATCACCAAATTATGTTGTTATATATTATGTATAAACGTTCTGGTTGGCCAATTTAATACATTGGTCCGCTTCATCATCCAAATTTCACGATCGGACAAATTTCAATACAGGCACCACAGTGGGTGCATGTCTTTCCAATGACTGCTTTCTCGTTTTTGACGGTAATGGAGTTGTTTGGGCATTTTCCCACACAGACGCCACAGCCCATGCATTTCAGGGCACGTCTGACCGATCTTTCCACATTTGTCATGAACTTGCGTGCACTCTTCTCGTCATTGCCTCTTGCAGTGATCGTTCCTGAGGCAAAGATCTGTGCACGGTCATCGTCATGCTGTACTGAAGCGACCCCCTCAATATAAGCAGGCTTTCCGGCAGCACGAAGCTGTCCGGTATTTTCAATAAGCTCCATGTCAAGTGCAATGCCAAAGCTGCCTTCTGCAGACATTCCACCTTCGCGGCATGGCCTGTATCCGGAGGTCACAGCAAAGTTCAGGTTACCCTTTACTTCGCTCTTTGGTATGATATTGATCCCTTTCTGTTTTGCCACTTCTGCAATGGCAGGCGGCAGGGTCTGCCATCTCCATAATCCATGGTCCACCCACTCTTTCGAGAGTCCCATACGCTCTGCATATTCCAGCAGGTAGTCATTAAGTCTCTTTTCCATCTGTGGGTGTGTTTCCTTTAAACGCACAATGTCTGCCAGTGATGAGGACGGGCACAACCAGCATCCTATCCTGTCAAAACCGCGTTCATACATCACGTTGTATGGTACCCCGGTCTTGAAAATATAAAGCCAGACGTGCATTGCGGTCCAGTCCTGTATTGGGGATGCCCCCACCTGGTTCCCTACCCATGGGTTCTTCCACACACGTTCGCTCTTTGCCCGGGCATCGGACTCATACTTTCTCTGGCCGATAAAAGTGAGACATCCGTTCTCGTAGTTCTCTTCGATTATCTGTGTGATGGGGCCGAGCTTACATACCTTGCAGCACCAGCGTGCTTCCACAGATGGCGGTCCGAAATTATCAACGCTGTCCCAGAATGCTTCCTTTGCATCTTTTGTCCTGAGGGGCTTATTGTATAATTTCTCGATCTCTTTTACATTCTCGACGGTTTCAGGGAATTCCAGTCCGGTGTCTGCAAAGAGAAGATCAAAATCTTCCAGGCATTCACTTGTCAGTTGTAGTACCGCAAGACTGTCCTTGCCACCGGAATATGAGACAGTGACCGGTTTTTTAACGGTCTCGTTTACGTTTTTGATAAATGAATGTGCTTTCTCCTCAAAACGCTCGAGGATGATAGAGTTCGCCTCAACGGCATCGTCCCAGGTCTGGCCACCTTCAGGAACGCTCAGTTTTTCAGGCTTGCCTTTCCAGCGGGTCTTGACACCGACACCACGCTTGTGTTCCAGCATATCGGCACCTGACATGCGTGCTCGACCGGCAGCTATTATATCTCCTTCGGGAGTAAGTACGACCGCCTCATCGGAAATCTGTATCTCCGGGTCGGCATCAACGATCCCCGGTGCAAGTACGCTTGCACCCTTTAATATGAAACTCACAGCTCCGCTGTCCAGTACGACCCATCCCTTCATGTCCTTGAGGTCCTTTCCTTCGAAAAGACGTCTTGCGCCGGGTAGTCTTGGCAACAATACCCACTGCAGCTTTTCTATCTCAAAACGAATGCTTGCGAGAACCTCTCCGTCAACGATGATCTCTTCCATCCTGTCATCGTATGGGGCCTTGTTCATTACAACAAGATGACCTTCCGGTATAAGCGGTGCGTTGAACTGTTTTAGTGAAACGGCATTGATATGATCGATGTCATACTGGAATGCCGGACGTATATCGCCGGGAGGGGTGACCTCAACCTTTTGAGTGCTTTCCCCACAACTGCATTTTTTCCCAAGTACGGGCACATTGCAATGACTGCACCAGTGGAGAAGCAGTTTTCCAAGATATACAGGTTTTGACATCGTAGTTGGTCACTGGAAGAATGCATAAATAGGTTTTGGGTGCTGGAACCTTTTCAAAAGAGTTTGGAAGCAAGAGATGACTTCGCAGTAGTGCAGAATTTTTTAAAATTGCAATATTTGCAGATGGTGCCTTCTTTTCTTTCAGGCAGGACCCCTTCCTTTATAGTGTCAACACGCTTTCGTATTTTCAGAACTTGTCGGCGGTCTTCCGGTCTGATCTTTACTTTTCGGATATTTCCATGTCTTGCATATTGAACAAAACCATGCTCGACACTATCCTCGTAGTTGTCTTCGAGAAGCATTGCAATGGCTGCAATGTGGATCCTGTCATTTCCCCAAACACCGGAATCCGGGCATTTACCTGTTCTGATACTAAGCGGTACCATCTTTTCTTTGTAGTGCACAATTGCAGAAGGTATCCCGGTCATCTTCAGTTTGTCGGAGTGCAATACCGGCTCTGTGCGGCATGGCCTGATCATCTGTATGATCTCTTCCCGACCATGTTGTCTGATAGTTTCCGAAAGGTTCATGGCAATGCTGTCGATCTGCTCAGAAACAACATTTTCAGCAGTTTCCAGCACTTTGAAAGGCAGGTCTCGCAGCTCGGTCGAATATATTAGTTCCAGCTCGGTCTTTACACGCTCCATTTCGATGTTAAGTTCGTCATGGATATTCTGTTTTTCACCCGTAGCTCTCTCAATAGCATCAGGATATCCAAGGGAAAGTTCCTTTAGCATCATGTGCTCAAGGTATTCTGGGGTTATTTCCGGAGCAAGCTTATGGTTTCGGTAAGCATAGTAGACCTGTCGGGGACACTTTAGGTACAGGGTCAGTTCAGAAACATTTGCATGCAGTTTGAGATCTATCAAGGGCATGATTTATAGAACATTATCGGCATTTTATAAATACTTGAACAACATAAGGATTTTTATTCGTCAATTGTCGTAATACCATACGCTAAATATATATGTAGATTAATCCTCTTGACTAACGAAGCATGACCGAAGATATGGCCCATGAGAACATCCGTCAGCGTTTGGCTGAAAAGATGGCAGGTGAGATCACTTTATCTGAGAAGCCCGGAGAGGCTTTGAAGAAGTGGCGATTGAACTTTGATATTGCCCAAACCGATCTGTCTGGTTATCTTGGTGTATCTCCTTCTGTGATAAGTGATTATGAAAGTGGCAGAAGGAAATCTCCCGGTACTCTTATTGTAAGTAAGATCGTAGACGCACTTCTGGAGATCGATACCTCCAAAGGTGGACAGAAGATCCATAGCTATGAAGGTATGCTTTATACTGATCCGGGTGCCAAGGCAGTGTATGCCACGTATGAATATACGTATCCTATACAGCTTGCAAAGCTTGCAACCCTGATCGAAGCAGATGTTGTGAACAAAGGAGTTGAAAAGCCGCTTTACGGTTTCACTGTTGTGGACAGTAAAAAGGCCATTCTTGAGCTTTCATCCCATGAGTTCCAGAAATTGTATGGCTGGAGTACCGAGCGTGCAATGATATTCACAAAGGTCTCTACCGGAAAATCACCAATGGTGGCTATCCGCGTCACGAATCTGAAACCAGGTGCAGTGGTCATTCACGGAATAAGGGGTAATCAGGTAGATCCGATGGCCAGGAAGATGGCAGAGATAGATCGGATACCACTTCTTGCAACGACAATGGATATTGATGAACTGGTGGATGTCCTGAAAAAGTACAGCCAGTATCATATAATCGAGTGAAAGAGTATCTCTTTTAGATACATCTTGAAAACTTTTAATACATCAAAAGGTGAATAAAAATGAGTGTAGGGATTGTCTCGTATGGTGCTTATATTCCTAAATACAGGATAAAAGTAGAAGATATCGCCCGTGTATGGGGAGATGACGCAGATATTCTCAGTGCAGGCCTGATGGTAAATGAAAAATCAGTACCTGACATGGATGAGGATACTGCTACGATTGCAGTGGAGGCTGCAAGGTCCGCAGTAGCACGAAACAACATAGATCCCAAACGTATAGGGGCCGTTTATACGGGTTCTGAAAGCCACCCTTATGCTGTAAAGCCTACCAGTACTATTGTAGCTGAGGCCATTGAGGCAACACCAGTTATGACAGCAGCTGATTTTGAATTTGCCTGTAAGGCAGGTACGGCTGCGATCCAGGCATGTATGGGTCTGGTCTCCAGTGGAATGGTAGATCTTGGACTGGCCATTGGTGCCGATGTTTCCCAGGGAGCTCCTGGCGATGCACTGGAATACACTGCAGCAGCAGGTGGTGTCGCCTGTATCATCGGTAGCAAGGAATCTGAGATGGTGGCGGTCATTGAGGATACTTACTCATTTACTACTGATACCCCTGATTTCTGGAGACGTGAGGGTATGCCCTATCCTGAACACGGTGGAAGGTTCACCGGAGAGCCAGGATATTTCAAGCACGTTAGCGGTGCTGCAAAGGGCCTGATGGAAAAGATGGGTACATCACCTTCTGATTATGATAATGCTGTTTTTCACCAGCCAAACGGCAAGTTCCCTTCAAGGGTCGCCAAGATGCTGGGATTCAGCAAGGAGCAGATCAAACCCGGTCTGGTCGTTCCAAGGCTGGGCAACACCTACTCCGGTTCATGCATGATGGGTATTGCCGCAACACTTGACCAGGCAAAACCAGGTGACAGGATATTCGCAACAGCATTCGGTTCAGGAGCTGGCGGAGATGCCTTCAGTTTCAGAGTGACCGACAAGATCGATGAGGTCCGCGATGCTGCACCTACAGTTGAAGGACTGCTGGCAGATCCGATCTATATGGACTATGCAATGTATGCCAAGCATAAAGGAAAGATCAGGCTTGGATGAGGGGTGTTGATATGAGAGACGTAGCAATTATTGGTGTAAAGAACACAAAGTTCGGTGAGATGTGGGAACGCTCCTTCAGGGATATCGTTGTGGAAGCAGGTATCGGAGCTATTGAGGATTCAGGAGTTAGCGGCGACAGGCTGGATGGTATGTATGTCGGTAACATGAGTGGCGGACAATTCGTTGAGCAGGAGCACATTGGTGCTTTGATCGCTGATTATTCAGGTCTGGCATTGGACCTTCATATTCCTTCAACCCGTGTGGAAGCAGCCTGTGCCTCAGGTGGTCTTGCATTCAGGCAGGCTGTGATGGCAGTTGCTTCAGGCCATGAGGATATTGTGATGGCAGCAGGTGTTGAAAAGATGACCGATGTTTCATCCACAGCAGCGTCTTCAGCTCTGGCAGCAGCGGCAGATCGTGAGTGGGAAGGCATAATGGGGGCAACGTTCCCCGGTCTTTATGCAATGATCGCAAGGATGCACATGCATCAGTATGGCACTACCAGCGAACAGATGGCATCTGTGGCGGTCAAGAACCACAAGAACGGTTCCATGAATCCTATTGCACAATACAAGAGCCCTATAACCGTGGACAGTGTACTGAACTCCATCATGGTGGCAGACCCATTACACATATTCGATTGTTCTCCGATAACAGATGGTGCTGCGGCAGTTGTCCTGGCTCCTGCGGATGTTGCACACGAGTACACGGACACTCCTATATACATAAAAGCAACAGCACAGGCAAGCGATACCATTGCACTGCATGACCGCCGCGACATCACAACACTGGATGCATCCGTTTCAGCAGGAAAGCGTGCATTCGAGATGGCAAAGATGACAACTAAGGACATCGATCTTGTTGAGGTCCATGACTGTTTCACCATTGCAGAGATATGTGCTATCGAGGACCTTGGCTTTGCAAAGAAAGGCGAGGGTGGAAAGATGACTGAAGAGGGAGAGACTGCGATCGGCGGAAAAGTAGCTGTGAACACTTCCGGTGGTCTGAAGTCATGTGGTCATCCTGTTGGTGCTACCGGTATCAAGCAGGTCGTAGAGGTAACCCAGCAGTTGCGTGGAGAGGCTGGCGGACGTCAGGTCGACGGTGCTGAGGTTGGAATGACTCACAACGTCGGAGGTTCCGGCGCGACAGCAGTTGTACACATTTTAGCGAGGGAGAGGTGATATTAGATGTCTGTAGCAAGATTCTGGAGAAAGCAGATAAACAGGTATAATCTGGTTGGAACACACTGCAAGACCTGTGATTCATACTATTATCCCCCACGTAACGTCTGCCCTAAATGCAGGCGTGATGGTGAGATAGAGTCTCACAAGTTTTCAGGTCCCGGCGAGATAGTGACCTACACTATCATCCACACAGCAGCAGAAGGGTTTGAACATCAGGCTCCTTATGTGCTTGGAATCGTCCAGCTGGAAGAGGGTCCAAGGTTCACAAGCCAGATAGTTTGTAACCCTGTGGATGCGCATATCGGGATGAAGGTCAAGCCAGTGTTCAGGAAGCTCGGTGAGAGCGGCGACAATGGTATGATCTATTACGGAACCAAATACGTTCCTGCATAAGATGATCGAGATCGAGATCAAGGTGCGCGCTGACCATGGTCCTGTCATGGACAGGATCCTGGTAATGGGTGCACTAAAGGTCCGAACTGAAGAGCACCTTGATGTGTATTACAATGCACCTCATCGTGATTTTGCAGAAACTGACGAAGCATTGAGATTGCGCAGTGTCAACGGTGGCACGCGCATGACCTACAAGGGCAGGAAGCTCGACAGCGTCTCTAAGACAAGGGAGGAATTTGAAACTCCTGTGGATGGAGAGGCAGCAAAGGACATTCTTGTCTCCCTTGGTTTTTTTGAATCCGGAATTGTAAAAAAAACACGGGATATCTACCGATACGATGATATCACCATCTGCCTTGATTCAGTTGAAGGCCTGGGTGAGTTCGTGGAAGTAGAATTAGTGGCAGATTCGGATATTGATCTTCACAGGGAACGGTTGTTCGAGTTCCTTGAAAGCATCGGGATAAAAAAAGAGGATTCCATCCGGACATCCTATCTTGAGATGCTGATGGGGAAATAAAAGATGGCGATGTGGAAATCCTCAACCAGGTAAAACACATGATACTGACATACCTTTCAGGATTGTGTATCAATAACTTTAGCTTCACTTTTTTTACTTAAGTTCTATACTTTTTGCACGGATTCTCTCCATACTTTCTCTTCAGAATTGAAAATATTGTTTCAGCTAAATTACGTCGAGGATAGATATTTTCATCGAATTTATATTTCATCCATTATATGCTATTACTAAAAAAGTAATTACAAATTCAGCTTTCTTTTTGATATTTTGATGATTTGAAGATAAAATATATATAATGATCTCATGGATAGTGTTAATAGTAGTATATAGGGTTCGAATTTGGTATAGGCTGATTTATGATTAGCTTTTTTTATTTGGTGATAACATGGAAAGGAAAAAGATGTCAAGGATTTTAATTCCAGTTTTTATAGTCATTGCTTTGAACGTACTTAGTGGAGTTGTGGCTAAAAATATAGTACATGATGATCGTTTAATCCAAATTTTACTTATGGGATTTTTTATTATTGGGTATCTTGTCTGCTGGATTGTTATTAAGTTGGAAATTTAATAAGGGGGATTAATCTAAATCTCTGTTTTTTGCCGGTTGGCATAATGTGCCTGTATATCGGCTATGTAAAAAGTCAGACTTAACTGTCTTATAGTTCTTCATCTTTTTCTTTGGTATCATGGAGTTCACATCCCTTTTTGCAAGCAGAAACATGAAACTTCTTATTATTAAAATTGTATCAGCTTAGCTGAATTTAGAGAAAAAGACTCCTACAGAGCCAAAAGTTTGGTATAGATAAAAGGAGAGCATCTCTCCTTTTTTTTAAATCAGGTTTGAGATCAAATTAAATTTATCATTGAATCTGATCTCTCACTTGTATTTTTGTTCGGTTTTAATTGATACTTGCACTTAATTTTACAAATGCAAATTCAAGTTTACATTATGCCGTTTCCGGCATTGGTTCCTTTCTCAGGCTGCAACAGGATTGCTTTGCCGTCCTCGTCGGTTCCTGCAAGTATCATACCGTTGGACTCCACTCCGCAAAGCTTTGCAGGTGCGAGGTTTGTAAGTACAAGGACCTGCTTGCCGGGTAATTCTTCCGGTGAGTGTGATTCCTTGATGCCGGCGACGATCTGGCGTGCTTCTTCTTCGCCAAGGTCGACCTGCAGCTTAAGCAGTTTCTTGGATTTCTTTATCTCTTCAGCAGAAACGATGGTTCCTATTCTCAGGTCAAGCTTTGAAAAGTCGTCGAATGTGATCAGTTCTTTCATCTCCTTTGGTTCTTCTTTTTCTTCCTTGCCACTTTCTTTTGCAATGGCTTCCTTAACTCTTGCAGATGCAATAGCTTCCATCTGTTCTGTCTTTTCATCCTCTATCTTCTCAAAGAGGATGGATGGTTTTTCAAGTGGTGTACCACTCTTAACAAGTTCAGTGGCTTCAGCATATCCTGCGGCATGCACATCTGTTGTCATTCCGACCTGCTTCCATGCATCTTCCATCTTGCCTGGCAGTATCGGTTCAAAGAGCAGGCACAGTGCTTTTCCAAGCTGTATGCAGTTTGCAACAACTTCTCCACATGCTTCCTTGTTCTCTTTGATGAGCTTCCATGGTTCGTTGGACTGGAAATAGCTGTTTCCATATGATGCCAGTGCCATTACGCTGTCGGCATATTTCTTGAACTCATAGTTCTCCATTGCCTCATTTGCAGCTTCAATAGTTGAATTGATCTCATCCAGGGTTTCCTGCTTGATCTCTCCTGCAGGTATTTCCTTGAAGTTCTTGTGGGTGAACAGGAGTGTCCTGTACAGGAAGTTTCCGAAAACTCCTACAAGTTCGGTATTGATCTTGTCCTGGAATACTTCCCATGAGAAGTTCAGTTCCTTGGTGTGGGATGTATAGCTTGCGAGGTAGTAACGGAGCAGGTCCGGGTGGAACCCGTGGTCGAGGTAGTCTTCTCCGACCCATACGACATATCCGCGGCTCTTTGAGAACGTCTTATCCTCGATCTTCACCATTCCTGATGCAACAACTGCCCAGGGCTGGGTGTATCCGGCACCTTTGAGCATGGCCGGCCAGAAGATGCAGTGGTGGTAGATGATATCTCCGCCGATGAAGTGGATGATACGGGAATCTTCTTTCCAGAACTTCTCCCAGCTCTCATTGTTTGCCTCAGCCCATTCCTCGGTGAACGCGATATATCCGATAGGTGCATCCACCCATACGTAGACAACAAGGTCATCGTGACCCGGGAAGCGCACTCCCCATTCAAGGTTCCTTGTGATGCACCAGTCGGTCAGCTCCTGCTTGACCCATCCAAGGGCATAGTTCCTTGCATTGAGGGTCCCTCCGAGGTTTTCAAGATGCTCTATAAGGAAATCCTTGAACTGGGACAGCTTGAAGAAGAAGTGCTCCTGACTCCTGTATTCAGCAGGTCCGTTGCATGTGGTGCAGGTCGGATTCTCAAGTTCTCCCGGTTCAAGATGCTTTCCGCACCCCTGGTCACACTCATCTCCTCTTGCCTCTTCCTTGCAGTGAGGGCATTTTCCTTTCACATACCTGTCGGGAAGGGACCGGTCACATGCCGGGCAATATGCGATCTCGATGGTCTTTGGGAAAACATAATCGTTTTCGATAAGCTTGTTGACAATTTCAGTAGTACGGTCGTGATTTGTCTGGTCATCGGTCGTGCCGAATGCATCGAACATCACGCTCATTTCCTTGAAGGTCTCATCGAAATGCTTATGGTATATTTTGATAAGTTCCTTGGGGGTGGTGTTCAGCTCTTCCGCGTTGAAGACGATGGGTGTTCCATGAGTGTCGGAACCACATACGAAAGTGACCTCCTGTCCGGTCTTACGGAGGGATCGTGTGAATATATCTGCAGGGATATATGTGCGCAAATGGCCGACGTGTGCCTTTCCATTTGCATATGGCAGTCCGCATGTTACGAGGACTGGTTCATTGGATGGGAATTTGGACATCTTTTATCTCCATTATCATTAGTTTCCTTTTGCATGGTCTACAATAATAAAATATATTTCGCTTATATTATCAACAAGAGAAGCTTTTTGAATGTTCAGGTCAATCTACAATATATATCAGAGGTATTGGATGACCAATAGTGAAGAACCTTTTACTTTAAAAGATGATGAAGACCTTCTGGATGAAGTCCTGGAAGAATCCACCGAGGAGGTGCCGGATCTGGGGGCATTTGAGATGACTCCGGAGCCTGACTATACTGAGATCCTGGACAATGCTCATGAGGATGGTGGTATGACAGATAATGTTGTTGTGCCCTCAGTAGAATCTCCGGAAGAAGATATTGTAGCATATAATCCTCCTGTGGAGGTTAATGAAGGTGAATCAACAACACCTCCAAAGGAAGCAATGGACGTAAAGGAAGTAAAACAGGCTACTCAAAGCCCGCCTGCTCCGAAAAAGAGCCACAAATGGCAATATGTTGCATTGTTCTCCGCATTGCTGTTGATAATCGGTGGAAGCTTTGCAGCCATTTACCTGTCCTTCGGTGGTGAGATATATACTTCTGATAATCAGGTTGCAGTTATCTATGTGCAGGGAACCATGCTGACGGGCAATCTCCCCTCTGGCTTTGGGTATGCAACATCTGAGGATATATGCAACAGTCTGCGTGAAGCTGCAGCCGATGAAGGTGTCAAGGCCATAGTGCTCAGAGTGAACAGCGGAGGGGGTTCTCCGGCAGCAGCAGAGGAGATCATAACTGAGATCGAGAATGTCCAGGCACAGGGCATACCGGTAGTTGTTTCAATGGGCGATGTGGCTGCAAGCGCTGCATATCATATTTCCGCACCTGCAGACCTTATACTGGCAAACCCTTCAACGATAACCGGTAGCATAGGTGTGATCGGCGTTTACACGAACCGGTCGGAATATTACGATAATGAAGGGATAGATTTCTACATATCCAAATCCGGTGAGTTCAAGGATATGGGTGGCGACTGGAGAGGCCTGACCCCCGAGGAAAAGGAGTATGCCGACACGGTCGTTCTCAAGGTATATGACCTGTTCATTACCAGTGTCGCAGAGCACCGTAATATGACAAAGAGTGAGGTCAAGGATATTGCCGATGGTCGCATTTACATTGCTGTGGAGGCAAAAGAGATCGGGCTGATCGATGACTTTGGTAACCTGTATGATGCCATTGATGCAGCTGCAGAACTTGGAGGTATCGAAGGTGAGCCTACAGTATACTATATTAACAGGCCTTCTCTCTCGAGCATACTTTTTGGTACCGAGAAAACCTTTTCAACAGATTCTGTTGAGCAGCTGGCAAGTTACTATAAGGAAAGTCCGGTAGGTACGATCGTCGAGTGATCGGCGATCAATTTTTTTAGTTGATGATCTAAATTAATGTAAAAAAGAGAGGTGATCCATGTACCGGACACCTGATCTTATCGATAATTCCAATTCTTATTTTTATTGATCAACATCATCCGATGTTGGAAAGTTCCCATCCGAGATGTTCCTTTATAATTGTGTAGGCCATCTGTGGGGGGAATGCTCCGACCTCTGTTATTATCATGTCAATGTATTCGGCAGGTGTTATGTCGAATGCAGGATTTTTCACTTTCACATTTGGCATTTTTGCAAGGATCTCCAGGTCGATCACTTCTTCTGCGGACCTTTCTTCGATATCGATCATGTCGCCAAGTATCGTGTTCGGGCTGAACTTGAAAGTTTCAGCAACGCTCAGGACATTTTTCCTTGCTTCGTGTGCAGCATGTGCCAGCTGTGATGTTCCTACCTTGTTGACAAGAGCACCATTGACTGTTATTGCATCAGCACCAACTATTACGGTATCGACTTCTTTCATGGAATATCTGACCGCAGAATCCACTATAAACGTGGTTGGAATGCCGTAATCGTTCAGTTCCCTAATGGTGAGCAACCCCTGTCTTCTCGGGCGTGATTCGGTTGCTATGACCGAGATATCTTTGCCCTGTTTGAAAGCTGTGGATATGACCGAAAGTGCTGCATGGGAATTGCAGTGTGTCATGATAACATCCCCGTCATGTATCCTTTTGGCACCGATCTTTCCCATTTTATCAAGAGCTTCTCCTGCCTGCTTGAGGAAGACGTCTGCGTTTCGAATAATCTCCTCACGCGCTCCTGCCACATCATCGGAACTGTGACGTTTTGTGATCTGCACTGCATTTGGTAAGGATACGGCAGTCGGACGTGTCTGGATAAGGATATTTGCGGCCTCATCCACTTTTTTGTTAAAATCTTTTATATTGGTGACCTTGAGGCTCAGTACATAATCACGAAGTGCAGCAGAAGCGGCTTCAGCTATCCTTCCTGCTCCACGTATCTCCATGGTCCTGATCTTTTCAGCGGTATCAAGTAATTGCTGCATAAAGATACATTGGGAGTGAACGCATTTATATGTATTTGGTTATGTGCCGGGCTTCAGTCCTGTATGCGTTTTCCGACGTATGGTGGTAGTATCAATAGCAATGCGTAGGAGATCCATATTGATGCATATGCATAGTAGTCCTGATCATAGATGGTCAGGTACATCACAAGGTCAAGAAGTGCATTTATTGCGAGGAAGGTCACTCCGAGAGCAGTTGCCTCCACAATTTTGTCCACTGCATTTTCAAGATATCTCTTTGAAAGGTATGGTATTAACAACAAATATGCGATAAGTACCGGGATGGATATGGCCGGCATTTTAGAAATATAGTCGATGGCTGCTATCTCAGATAATGCCGGGGTCATGAAGACAACGGTTCCCCACACAAAACCGATCGTCCAGATGAGGAGTGAATATCCAATTGCTTTCAATGCTCGGTATAGTTTGTAGCTCATTTAAGTACCTCTATATTATCATCCGGAGCTATCACTTATATATTGATGTCAAATCCGCCTCACTTATATCAAATCAGGATAAATTAGCCACCATGAACGCAATGGTCTCAATAGATCCTGCAAACGGGAAGGTCAATGGTGAGTTCGAATTTCACTCTCCGGAAGAAGTAGATTCGATACTGAAAAGGTCCGGTGAAATGTTCCTTGAATGGAGTTCACTTGCTGCTGCAGAGCGGGGTGTCTATCTTGAGGAGGTCGCTGCTATGCTTCGAAAGGAGAAACAAGACCTTGCAGAGACCATTACAAAAGAAATGGGTAAACCCATAAAGCAGTCGCTTCCGGAGGTTGAGAAATGTGCAAGCATGTTCGACTATTTTGCCTCCAATATCGAGTCACTTCTTGAGCCTGACGTTGTGGATGACGATCCGTCAGCTTTCATTTCATTTGAGCCCATGGGCACGATACTTGCTATCAAACCCTGGAACTTCCCTCTCTGGCAGGTACTAAGTGCTGCTTCCCATGTACTTGCAGGCGGGAATACCATGGTTTTGAAGCATTCCAGTTATGTTCCGATGTGTGCTCTAAAGATCGAGGATATATTTGAGAAAGCAGGTGTTCCAAAAGGTGTATTCCAGACACTTCTTGTAGACGGACCTGCAGCTTCCTCATTGATATCAAGACCGGAGATCGCTGCGGTCTCATTTACGGGTGGTCTTCCTTCAGGTCAGAAAGTGGCTGAAACGGCGGGTAGGAACATGAAGAAATGTGTTCTTGAACTTGGGGGCAGTGATCCTTTCATCGTATTGAATGATGCCGATATTGAAATGGCTGTAAAGGTCGCGGTTTCAGGTCGTTTTATCAATACCGGTCAGACATGCATTTCATCCAAACGCTTCATTGTGGATGAGGCAATCGCAGATGAGTTTACAGCTCTCTTTGTGGAAAAGACCCGTGCACTTAAGCTGGGTGACCCTATGGACCCTGAAACAGACCTCGGTCCGCTGGTGCGTGAGGATCAGATCGCACTGCTTGAAGCGCAGGTGCGTGAAGCAGTTTCGATGGGTGCTAAAGTAGAGCTTGATGGCGGCAGTATAGAAGGCGAGGGCTACTACTTCTCACCTGTTGTTCTCTCGAATGTGACAACCGATATGGAAGTCATGAGGGATGAAACATTTGGCCCGATAGCTCCTATCATTGCAGTTAAAGATGAGGTTGAGGCCATAAGAGTTGCCAATGCGACGGAGTTCGGCCTGGGTGCCAGTATCTGGAGCGGGGATGAGGTAAAGGCTTCCTCACTTGCATGCCAGGTCCAGGCGGGTGTTGTTGGCGTGAATGGATTTTTCAGGCCCGAGGCAAATTTACCATTTGGTGGTGTGAAGAAGAGTGGAATTGGAAGGGAGCTTTCAAGGTTCGGCTTCTATGAGTTCATGAACATCAAGTCCACAAAAGTGTATTGATAAGTTGTAATTAATGAGGGTTGATGAGGCGTGGTCCATTACAGGCGGTGATCCTTCCAATGACTTCCTTTAAGGATCTCAATGACTTTCCTGAAGATCTTCGTGATCTTATTCCCAAACGTTTTGATGTTATCGGGGATGTTGCAGTTGTATCCATTCCTCCTGAATTAGTGGATCATAAATTCTCTGTCGCAGAGTATGTAGCTTCAAGGAGGGGCAATATTCGGGGGGTCCTTAACAAGGTGACGAAGCTGGAAGGTGATCATCGTGTCGCTGGGTTTGAGCTATTACTTGGTGATAGCTCGCTAACAACTCATACGGAATTCGGGATGCTGTATAAGATGGATCTGAAGGACGTTTTTTTCAACGGTAGGCTTGCATTTGAGAGAAAGCGTGTCTCTTCCCAGGTTCAGCAGGGGGAGGACGTATTGGTTCCTTTCTGCGGTGTCGGTCCATTTGCGATCCCTGCTGCAGCAAAAGGTGCAAAGGTAGTTGCTCTTGAGAAGAACCCGGCAGCCTGCAAATGGCTGGGGGAGAACATCAAATTGAACCATGTGGGCGATAATATAAGTCCTGTCCTTGCAGATGCATCATTTATTGAAAATATGCTGGATGCAAAGTTTGACAGGGTAATAATTCCAACCCCCTATGGAATGGACCGTTTCCTTGAGGATGTGCTTCCGCTTGTAAGGAGTGGTGGATATTTGCATTTCTGTACGTTCAAGACCCGGGAACAGATCGAAGGTCTGATGGGAAAATATTCCGACATGGGACTCAACGTTATCAGTCACCGTAGGTGTGGGAATGTTGCTCCTGGTGTTAGCAGGTGGGTATTCGATATGGTTAAGGTGTGACCTCCGCCCTCTCATCATCTGCAGGCGGTAAAGGTTATTAGTTGTGCTATTCTAATTGCTGTGAACAGTTTGTGACTAAATACAATTTACTACCGGGGTCTTTTGATCATGCAGACAACTATGGATAAGGAAAGTTCTACAAATATCATCATTATCTGTTCGACTGTCGATATGGCAGGTCAGAACATAAAAGATCATTTGCTCAGGCTCAGGAAATGGAGCAGGTTGGAGTTACCACCCGGTCTAGTTGGAGACCTGTCCGAGGTATATGAGAGTGGCAATTTCCGGATCGTAGAAGTTAACAAACATCATATCTATCTGGAAAATATAGACGAGAAACTAAAAAAAGCAGGGTTCCCCTGTGATCTCATGATTTTTGCTTCCAAGCACAGGAGTGCGGATGGACGCCGTTTGCTCACGTCTCATTTTACCGGAAATCCAGGATCAGCCGATTTCGGTGGAAATCCGGGCGAACTGGCAAAAGCAGCTCCATTTGCTTTGCGTTCAATTCTCCTGTCAATGTCTGAAATGGTTGGTGACACTGGCTATGACGTTTCTATGGAGTCAACGCATCATGGTCCTTCAGACCTGAACGTTCCTTCGGTGTATGCGGAGATCGGAAGTTCGGAATCAGAATGGGTCGATACTGCTGTTGGTGATATAGTTGCCCGTGCTATCCTTGCTGTGGATCCGATAAAATGTCCGGTTGCAATTGGTTTTGGTGGCGGGCATTATGCTGCAAGGCAGACTGGCCTTATTTTTAGTTCTGATGTGACATTCGGGCACAATTTCCCGAATTACCAGATACAGAATGTTGATGAGGATATGTTCCGGCAGGCAGTTGAGATGTCAGGTGCCGACCTGGTGTACTGTGACAGGAAATCGTTGTCTTCGGGCGACCGGAAGAAGATAAGTGATCTGACGGATTCATCCGGTCTTGAATTACTAAGGGAGAGTGACATTAAGGAGATGAGGGGTGTCCATTGGGATGATTTCAGGATATTCCTGCATAAAGTGAAGGAGCATGATCCCTCGGGTCGGGTAAAGTTTTCCGAAGGTATCCGGAAAAGGTTGGGTGAGTTGGATCAAACCGGGTCAGGTAAAGATATTATCTCTGTCATAACTGTCAGGGCAGACCGGGAACTTATCAAACTGGTTAAATCAGTGGACATTGTAGCTTTGAAGAACGTACTTCAAAACTCAAATATTGTGTATTTTGAATTAGAGGATGCTACTGTTTCAAATGTGTTCTTTACTTTCTGGAAGCAGGATGCAGAGGATTTCCTTACCTTTCTGGTAAACGAATGCATTAAAATACTAAAAGGACGTTATGATACTGAATACGTTTCCGATGAAAACGTGTTGCGTATTACGGATGATAGGTTCAATCCCGATCTCGCACGAAAAATGGGAGTTCCTCCGGGTCCCATGTTTGGGAAACTGGCCAATGGTGAGTCGGTTACAATAGACGGAAGGATCATCGGGCCAGAAATGGTACGTGAAAGGACAAAAAAAAGTTTTGTGTTAAATAACGCAATCCTTTGAGTAAAAGATGGTAAAGTATAATACGAATATCCAACATGTGTATTGCATTAGTATTGTATAATTCCAATAATACATTTGATCATTTTGCTATAGTGGAGAATATATTATGAAATCCATAGTAGAAGAGGCATTGGCACGATCGGTAGAAGAGACACAAATCCGTTCCAGCGTCCCGGAACAGAATGACATCAATGCGGAACTCGAAGCGATGCTTAGAGATCTGCAGACGAACATCAAGGTCATTGGTTGCGGCGGCGGCGGTTCGAACAGTGCTCAGCGCATGGCGCAGGAAGGCATCAAGGGCGCAGAGCTTGTTGCAATAAACACAGATGCTCAACATCTTTTGAATGTTTCTACCGAGAGCAAGATCCTTATCGGCAAGAAAAAGACAAGAGGTCTTGGTGCTGGCAGTCTGCCACAGATCGGCGAAGATGCTGCACTTGAAAGCATTGATGAGGTGCGTGGGATCGTAGATGGTACTGATATGGTGTTCATTACTGCAGGACTTGGCGGTGGTACCGGTACAGGTTCCGCTCCGGTTGTTGCAGAGGCTGCACGTGATGCAGGTGCTTTGACAATTGCCGTAGTAACTCTTCCGTTCGCGGTTGAAGGTCAGGTAAGGCGCACAAACGCCGAGGCAGGACTTGAAAGGCTTAGGGATGTTGCAGACACAGTTATTGTAGTTCCTAATGACAAGCTTCTTGAGGTTGTCCCAAGATTACCATTACAAGCTGCTTTCAAGGTCTCAGATGAGGTTTTGATGAGAGCTGTAAAAGGTATTACCGAGCTTATTACAAAACCTGGTCTTGTAAACCTCGATTTTGCTGATGTAAGGACCGTCATGCAGAACGGTGGCGTGGCAATGATAGGTCTTGGTGAGGCAGACGGTGAGAACAAGGCTGTGGAATCTGTCCAGAAAGCATTGAGGAGCCCTCTTCTTGATGTGGATATCTCAGGTGCTACTTCCGCTCTTGTGAACGTTGTAGGTGGTCCGGATATGACCATTGCAGAAGCAGAGAGTGTTGTACAGGAAGTCTACAGCAGGATCGACCCTAATGCAAGGCTGATCTGGGGAGCACAGGTAGATCCTGAGCTTGAGCACTCTGTCCGCACAATGCTTGTTGTAACAGGTGTGAAATCTCCGCAGATATATGGAAGTGGAAGTTCCCAGAACGTTACTCGAAAATACGGTATTGATTTCGTAAAATGAAAAGGAGTTATCTCCTTCTCTTTCTAATTTGAACCAAATTGTTTTTGTAGGGTTCAATCGAAAGGTATTTTATATAGTACGTTATTTAAACGCCGCTAGAATTTATAATATGATCGAGGTGTTGGTACTCTGAATTTGGTCAACCCCGGTCAATCATATGTAATATACTGAAACTGGTTGTGAGAAGTTTGGCAGGTAATATGTTTGAAGCGCCTAAGATAAACCGTAATGTCGGTCAAGTCCTTAAGTCATACCTGAGGGTATTGAAATTGTCCAAGAAGCCTTCAAAGGAGGAGTTCCTCATGATCTCTAAGGTCGCTGGTGCCGGTATTCTGGTGATCGGTTTTGTTGGTTTCATTATTTACGTACTGCTGACGGAATTACCGAAGTGGGTGTAACTTTATGAGTGAAGATGCCGCTATATTTGTTGTTAAGACAACTGCAAATCAGGAGCGCTCAGTTGCCGGGATGCTGGCTCAGGTTGCCAGGAAGGACAATCTCGACATCCGTGCTATAATTGCTCCGGATGAGCTTAAAGGGTATGTACTTCTGGAATCATCCGATTCCGGTGCTGTAGAACAGGCTATTCAGACGGTTCCTCATGCAAGGACCGTTGTTAAAGGCCAGTCCAGTATAGCGGAGATCGAGCATTTCCTTACACCAAAACCAACCGTCACAGGTATCGTGGAAGGTGCGATCATCGAGGTAACCTCCGGTCCTTTCAAGGGCGAAAAGGCACGTGTAAAGCGTGTTGATGAAGGCCATGAGGAAATAACGGTCGAGCTATTCGATGCGGTTGTACCAATACCTATAACTATACGTGGTGATACTGTACGGATACTCAGGAAGGAAGAATCCTGATTTGTACTGTATGATTATATTCATTAACTAAAACTAAATTTATAAAATTAAAAAGGTGAATCTTTAATGGCAAGTGTTGTAGAAGCCTTGGTTCCTGGAGGTAAAGCAAATCCGGGCCCTCCTCTTGGTCCAGCATTGGGACCTCTTGGTGTAAATATCAAAGACGTGATCGATAAGATCAATGACAAAACTAAAGATTACAATGGAATGCAGGTTCCTGTTAAGGTAATTGTTGATGACGACAAGAATGTCGAGATCGAAGTGGGTACTCCACCAACATCCGCATTGATCCTTAAGGAACTGAACATTGAGAAAGGCTCCGGTGAATCCGGTACTGTCAATGTTGGTGATCTTTCAATTGCACAGGCTGCAAAGGTCGCTCGCATGAAGAAAGACGATATCCTTTCCTATTCCCTCAAGGCTGCAGTAAAAGAGGTCATGGGTACATGTGTGCCAATGGGTGTTACTGTAGAAGGTCTTGATCCAAGGGAATGCCAGAAAGCTGTTGATGAGGGCAAGTTTGACGAAGCTCTTGCAGCAGAAGCATGGTAATAAGGATTGATCTCTGATCTTAGTATCAGATGAACTGGTCGGCCGCTCTGGCTGACCGATAAGTTTAAAATAATTGCTTCATTATTGAAGTGCTCGTAATTGAGATGAAAATCTCCTTACTTTAACCGTAGTAGGCCGTAGCGGTCGCATCGGTTGGCATACAATCTCGTGTGCCTGCCGGATACGGGGTTAAGACCCTGTATCTGAACATTTGTTCATTAACTACGGGAGGAATAGAATGGTAGAAGAGACTACTTTAAATC
Organism: Methanococcoides sp. AM1; assembly: GCF_900774055.1. Lineage (NCBI taxonomy): Archaea > Methanobacteriati > Methanobacteriota > Methanomicrobia > Methanosarcinales > Methanosarcinaceae > Methanococcoides > Methanococcoides sp. AM1. The sequence goes on from NZ_CAAGSW010000002.1 coordinate 128,698, forward strand.
TAGTAAAAGAGTTAGTCGAAGGGTCCCCTGAACGTAAGTTCTCCGAAAGTGTGGATCTGGCAATTAACTTAAAGAACCTCGATATGAGTCAACCCAAGAACCGTGTGGACGAAGAGATAATTCTTCCCAATGGTCTTGGCAAATCCCTTAAGATCGCTGTTTTCGCAAAGGGTGAAGTTGGACTCAATGCTAAAGATGCTGGTTCAGACTATGTTCTGACCGAAGAGGATATCAAAGAACTTGGCGAGGATAAATCCAAGGCAAGAAGTCTTGCAAATGAGTGCGACTTCTTCATTTCAGAAGTGCAGTACATGCCTCTGATCGGTAAGACCCTCGGTGCAATTCTCGGTCCTCGTGGAAAGATGCCTGTACCTTTGACACCCGATAAGAACGTTGCAGATCTTATCAACAGTACGAAGAACTCTATTCGTATAAGGTCAAAAGACAGACTTACGTTCCACGTAGCAATCGGTCGCAGAGATATGGATGTCGAAAAGCTGGCAGAGAACGTCGAGACAGTTCTGAGCAGGGTCGAGCACTCACTCGAAAAAGGTAAACATAACCTTAAATCGGTCTATGTTACGACTACTATGGGTAAATCTGTGAGGTTGGTATAATGGCAGAACTTCACCACAGTGAACATATCCCTAAATGGAAGAAAGATGAGGTAGACGACATCAAGGAACTCGTCACATCATATCCATTATTAGGTGTTGTGGGTATTGGAGGCATTCCTGCAAAACAGCTTCAGGCAATGAGAAGGAGCCTTAAGGACGTTGCTGTCCTGAAGGTGTCCAGAAACACTCTCATAAGAAGAGCACTCGATGAGTCATCCGATGACATTAAGAAAATGGATGATTATGTTGAGGTTCAGACTGCACTGATATTCACAGAAGAGAATCCTTTCAAACTCTACAAATTGCTTGAGAAGAGCAAGAGTCCTTCCCCTATCAAAGGTGGAATGGTCACCCCTAATGACATTGTTGTGGAAGCAGGTCCAACAAGCTTCCCACCAGGACCTATACTGGGCGATATGCAGGCTGCAGGAATTCCTGCTGCTATCGACGGCGGTAAGGTCGTTATCAAGGAGACCAAGGCAGTTGCAAAGGCCGGAGAGGTCGTACCTCAGAAGCTCGCAGCTATGCTTACAAGGCTGGAGATCTATCCACTTGAAGTGGGTCTTGATCTAAGGGCTGTTATGGAAGAAGGATCAATCTTTACTCCTGACGTACTCGCAATTGATGAGGGACAGATCTTCGCAGACTTCGTACAGGCTACTCAGCAGGCATTCAACCTGTCTGTCAACGCAGTGTACCCAACAACCGAAAACATCAGCACATTACTTGCAAAAGCAGCTTCAGAATCAAAGAACGTTGCTGTCAACGCTGTGGTATTCGAGCCGGATGTTATGGATATCCTGCTTGGCAAGGCACAGGGCGAGATGATGTCTGTTGCATCAGCAGCATCTGCTAAGGATGAGGGCGCAGTTGACGATGAGCTGAAAGAGGCACTTGGATCAGCTGCATCAGCAGCACCAGTTGAATCTGCAGCTGAAGAGGTCGTTGAAGAGAAGGAAGAAGAAAAAGAAGAGGAAGAAGAGGGCGGCATGGCTGCTGGTCTTGGATCACTCTTTGGATAAACTACTATTAAAAAATTAATATTAATAACATAAAAGGTGATTTACAATGGAATACATATACGCAGCACTTTTACTACACAACGCTGAGAAAGACATTACAGAAGAAGCAGTTACTGCAGTACTCACTGCAGCTGGAGTAGACGTTAACGATGCACGTGCAAAGGCACTTGTTGCAGCACTCGAAGATGTTGACATCGCAGAAGCAATGGCAACCGCAGCATTCGCAGCACCTGCAGCAGCATCAGCAGCAGCACCTGCAGCAGCAGAGGCAGCAGCTGAAGAAGCTCCTGCAGAAGAAGAGAAAGCTGAAGAAGAAGAGAGCGGCATGGCTGGTCTCGGAGCACTCTTCGGATAATTTCTTTCAAACGATACTCGCATCATGCGGGTATCACCAATCTTTTTTTATCTTTAATTACTTTAATTTAATAAAATCTGGACTATACTTCTTATTGTTTGGTCTCTCTATCAGAACTACCAATGGTCATAAATCCAATAGGGCAACTTTGTGATCGATCATAAACTTATTTTTAAGTCATTAACGACTGACCATTGATCTTTAGCTTTCATCGGTAAGCTCAAAAAATGGAATTGTAGTTGCTGGACGCCATTTTTCAAGGAATAGTAGCATATGATATTTCATAAATATATGCAATGGCATCATTCCCATTATTGAGAAAAGGATTAACAATGCTATCTCTATGGCAGCAAACGGTGCAAGGATCAGCCATATTATGCTCTGCTGAAGGATCCCTGAAAGAGCAAAGTATATTATACCGTCAATGAACAGGAAGACCAATCCCGGGATCAGTATTAGGGAGAGTATAATGATGCCGAAGACAACCCCTCCTCCGGTCCATAGAATGAACCTTCCGAACCAGTAACCTATCATTTGTTTCCAGTCCTGCCTGAATGTTGCCACTACTTTTTCCAGGGCTTCAATAATCCCGATCTTATCATACATGGCAATGGGGATGCATAGGTAGATGAAAGAGTATATGATGGCACTAAATATAGATATTATCAATATTACTGCAACAAGGCTCATTCCTCCTGCAATAAGCATGGGCATGAAGCTTGTGGATGGATCATTGATTATCTGAATGATCAGGGGTAGTGCTGCCATTATGAATATGGCAAAGAAACCGATTGCCAGAACAAAGCGTATTATGAAAAGGTTCAGTCCCATTTTCATGTATTTTTTAGAGTATTCCCAAAAACGAACGTCGTTTTTTGTGATGGATTCCACAAAAACAAAATCCATTACTGATGAAATGTACCACAATATTAGTATAAACAGCCCGATGGTTCCCACAACTGCAAGTATCAGGGGCAGATCGGCCATGGATGTTATCTGATAAAAGAAACCATTTCCATCCGGAATGTAAGAAAAAGGGTGTCCTGGTAAGTCACTGTTGCCTGTGTTAGGTGTTGAAACGTTGTAACCTGAACTGCTTCCTCCGCCTGCTAAAGCGACTATTATAGCAAGTTTCAGCCACTTCTTTAAATCGAACGGTTCCAGCAGGCATCGTCTCGTTCTTCTGAGAGCTTCACCTGCTGCATCTACTACAAACCAGTTCATAAAAAGAACTAATGATATTTATATAAAAAGGTGACCGGTAAGATCACTCTTTTGGTCTTTTAACTCCTGATCTCTTCTTAAATCCGCTTCGTGCATTCGATTTGTTGGATCCGCCTCGTTCTTCTGATCTTCCGGAGCCTCCACCACTTTTCGGCTTAGATGATGCGCTGTATCCTCCTGACCTCTTCGGTCCTCCGCGTCCTTCTGATTTTCCGGAGCCTTCGCCACTTTTCGGCTTAGATGATGCGCTGTATCCTCCTGACCTCTTCGGTCCTCCGCGTCCTTCTGATTTTCCGGAGCCTTCGCCACTTTTCGGCTTCCTTGATACACTAAATCCTTCAGATCTTTTTGAATCTCTACGATCTTCTGATCTTCCGGAGCCTTCACCACTTTTCGGCTTAGATCCGCTATATCCTCCGGACCTCTTTTGACCCCCGCGTCCTTCTGATCTGCTCGATCTGCCACGGCCGCTGGATTTGTTGAAGCTGTTCTTATCATGACGCTTGTTCTTCTCGTCCTTTATGACTACTCTTTCAACTTCAGGCACTTCTTCCTTTGTGATCGTGAACTTGCGGTGATGCCTGACCAGCTTTTGGAAAGCATCTGCTTCCCTGTCTGTCAGAACATTAATGACTTTACCTTCCTTACCTGCTCTTGCAGTTCGGCCTATTCTGTGTACATACTCATTCACATCATCAGGGATATCATAATTGTAGACGTGTGATACATGAGGAATATCCAGACCACGTGCAGCAACATCTGTGCAAACAAGTGCATGTGCTTCGCTTGAATGGAATTTGCTGAGTGTGCTCTTTCTCTTTGCCTGTGTGTGACCTCCGTGTATGGCGATCGCATCAACATCATTTTTCCTGAGGTTCTTCTGGACGAAGTCCACATTGCTTCGTGTGTTACAGAAAACCATCACTAATCCTGACTTCTCACTTTTCAGGAGATGAACAAGCAAGGAGAATTTAATGGGTTTTGGAACGTCATAATATACCTGTTCAAGTTTTTCAGGGTCCACATGTGCTTTTGCAAAGACTTTCTGAGGATCGTTCATGTACTTGCGTGAGAGGTATTTTATGTCCTTTGAAACAGTTGCTGAGAAAAGCATTGTCTGTCTGTCCTCAGGACACTCTTTTACGATGTCTTCCACATCATCGATGAATCCCATGTCAAGCATTCTGTCTGCTTCATCAAGGACTAGCATCGTTACGTTGTCCAGGTCTATTGTACCTCTTCCAATATGGTCAAGGAGTCTGCCAGGGGTTGCAACAACAATATCTGCTTTTTCCAGCTGCCTCATCTGTGGGCCAATTGCAACTCCGCCGTAAATGGATGCTATTTTTAATTTTTTATGACGGGAAAATTCCTTAAGTGAATTGTGAACCTGCTCTGCCAGTTCTCTTGTAGGTGTAAGGACCAGGGCCTTTATTCCTCTCCCAGTCTCAATCTTCTGGATAATTCCACACCCAAAAGCAAGTGTTTTACCGGAGCCTGTGGCAGCTCCTCCAATAATATCCTTTCCATCCAGAATGAGCGGAATTGCCATTGACTGAATTTCTGTCGGAGCTTCAAAATTCTTTTCTTCGATCGATCTTAGGATCGCTTCTTCGATCCCTAGGTTTTTAAATGATTCCATGGTGATTACCTGTTAGTATATATCTAATTCTTAAAAGAAGAAGAGCAACATCTTTGTCTCTCGTTCTTGGCAAATCCCCACCGGAAATCTTGTTAGAAATCATTTTTATGTTAATTATGATGGGGGTTTTTAACCTATTTCGTTTCAGATGCCCTTTCATACATCTTTCTGCTTATAAACATTGTCCTATAAGAAGCAAAAAGAAAATTTTGGTAACATCCTTGTAAAAAGATGGTGGAATGGGATATGCCGGATAGATGCTAAGTTTTATCAATACCGATGGAAGATATAGTGCACCTTAATGAGCATTCGATCAAAGAGTAACCATGTCTAAATTTTCTCCCACCATTGCAGCACGTGCGATCTGGCAGATGAGGGTGCGAAAACGACCCTTTGTTCTCTCACATGCGGTCAATTCCAGATGTAACATGAGCTGTAGCTTTTGTGAATACTGGAAGGAACCGGGGGATGAGATGAGTCTCGATGATATTTTCAGGATGCTTGATGATGCTCACTCTTTCGGAATTGGGGCATATAACGCCTGGACAGTTGAACCTCTTCTTCGGGAGGACCTGCCACAGATCCTTTCGTATGCTAAAAAGCTGGGAATGATCACGTCCCTGATCACCAACGGCAAATTGCTGAAAGAAAGGGTAAATGACCTGGATGATCTTGATTATCTTTCTGTTTCTGTGGATGGGACAAAAAGCTACAAAGAGATACGTGGGATCGATTTTGAGATAATACTGGATGCCATTATGTCTGTCAAGGACAAGCTGAAAAATCCTCTGTTGATGAACTGCGTTATCAGTGGTAAGAACCTTGATGACATCGAAGAACTTATCCAGCTGGCACAAGATATCGATGTGAAGATATCATTTGAGCCTTTGTATGAGTTCAGGGGGATCAAAGAGGATGTCTGGGGCAACATGGGCATTCGTGATATGGAGAAATACCGATGTACGGTAGATCGCATAATCGAGATGAAAAAGGCTGGCTATCCCATTATAAATTCATTTACCTATCTTAAAATGATAAAAGAGCTGAAAAAGGGATATAATTGTCATGTCAATAATCTGATCCTGGATGTTACTGCAGATGGTTCTATTGAGAACTGTCGTATTCACAGGGAACCTTTGGGAAATGTTAATGAGGGTATCGCTAATGTATGGATGTCCTCAAAAGATCGGCAAAAGGCACTGACCGAGAAATGTGAAGGTTGCTTCTTCTTTGGTTATGTTGAAAATAGTCTGATGTATGATATGAACCTCGAGGTCCTGCAGCATTATGAGTGGATGTGAATTTTTCGAATAATTTTTAGTTCAGTCAGAAAAAGATGTCAATATATGAAATATTGCAGCTACCATCGTGTTTTCCAGTATTCTTCTCCATTAATATTATGTATTTTTGGAAGAGATGATCGTTTTTCTTTTTGAAAGAGTTTATATATTAAATCAAATATGTCCTTAGTATACTTTTATAGGGTATATGGTGTTAGATAATTTCAGTAATTTGAATATATATTTTGGTAAATAGGATAATATTATTTTGAGGTTTAATTATGGATGGTTATCAATTGTTTATGGTAATGCTTGCAGTCTATCTTTGTGGACTGATAGGTATTGGCTGGTACTTTACAAAAAGACAAAAGACAGTAACTGATTTCTGGCTTGCCGGTCGTAAGATCGGTACGATCGGGATTGGATTCTCATCGGCAGCTTCATGGCTGACAGCTGGTGGAATATTAGCTGTAATAGGATTTTTCATGCTACTTGGAATGGGCTCTATATGGGGGTTCGTAGCACCGAACATTCTTGCATTGCTTATTATCGCTATATTTGTGAAAAGGATCAAGCACCTTCCTGCTATCACACAGGCAGAACTTCTCGAACAGAGGTACAGTTCCGCACTCCGTGCTCCGGTGGGAATTATTATCACGATCGTGATGATACTTTTCGCAGTTGCTGACATCAAGGGATTTGCTCTTGTACTGGAGATATTCTATGGGGTTGACCCGATATATGCAGCTCTAATTGTTGCTCTTGCAGTATCTGTGTATGTTACTCTTGGTGGTTTGCATGCTGTTGTCTGGACCGATGTTGTCCAGTTCGTGTTCCTTTCCATATTTGCAATTATAATGGCATTCCTTGCAGTTGATTCAGCTACATCAGGTGTTGCTGGAATTTCAACAGCATCCGATCTTTTCTCCGGAGTTCCTACTGATTGGTGGAATCCGTTCATCATCGGTATGCCGATGGTACTGATCTTCGTCTTTGCGATCGTTCCGGGATGGATCACTGAACAGGACCCATGGCAGAAGGTATGGGCAGCTAAGGACTCAACTTCCGCAAGGAATGGTCTGGTCCTTGGTTCACTCCTTGTCACTATCGTATTTGCTGCATGTGCAGTTATTGCGATCGGACTGAATGCATTGTATCCGGAGATCGCAGCAGCAGGTTTCCCAATGGGAATGGCTCAGGCAGAACCTGCATTACTGACCTACATAGTCAGTACTTTCTCACCTGTGGTGATCGGTCTTAGTGCAATTGGTCTTGCAGCAGCTTCAATGTCCTGTGCTGATACCTTTGCTACATCCGGTGCATCATGTATCTCACGAGATATCTACCAGAGGTTTGTAAAACCGGATGCAACAATGAAGCAGATGCTTGCTATCAACAGGCTCAGTGTCCTCTTCGTTGTCGCTGCAGCAACTGTAGGTTCCTTCTTCATTAACAGTATCATCGATGCAATTCATATTGCGACCTTCATTGCAAGTGCATCATATTTCTTCCCTCTAATGGGTGGACTTTACTGGAAACGTGCTACAAAGGAAGGTGCACTGGCAGGTCTTCTTGTTGGTGCTATTGCACAGGTCTCTTTTACTGTCTATGATCTTTCAATGACCGCACCTATGGCTCCTCCATATCTTGAGACCGTACACCCGGTCCTTATGGGTCATGGTGTCATTGTCGGAATGGCACTGAGTGGAATTGCATTCTTTGGCGTCTCATTTATGACAAGGCCATCTAACATCATCAACCTTGCTCCATTCTTTAAAGAAGAAGCAGAAGAGCTGGCAAGCCACGAGGCACAGACAGTAGATGAGAAGAGTGCAGAGTACAAGAAATTCCTCAACAATGTCGATGCGCAGATCACAGGGGAACGTGCACACCTTCATTTGAGACTTGAAGGTTCTGCAACAGTTAATTGGACCAAATTCGTTGAACAGCTGAAAGAATCATATCCTGCATGGGTCACACCAACTGGTATTGATTCTGTTTACAGGTTGATCCAGGCTGACATGCTTGCATGTGTGTCCATCACACGTGGTCAAGGCGAGAAAGACATTTGGTTTGCATCAGAACCACCTGTAGATTCCGTTGAGATGCAGAAAAGGGAACTTTTCATCGCATACAAAGAGGTCGCAGCTGCTCTTGAAGAGACAGGTGTTATCCTTACAATGGCAAACAATGAGTAAATTTTAAGTTTCACTCCCGTTCTTCGGGAGTGCTATCTCTTTTTTCAATAACCTTTTTTACCAATGGGCTCCATTGTTTTTTTGATAAACTGTTTGTGATGTGTACAATGAAAAAACCAATTATAACAGTAGTATTTCTCTTCGCTCTTGCAATACTGGCGTCAGGCTGTATCGACGAGCTTGTACCTGTGGACGAAGAAGTGGTGTCAACTAATCTTTCCACATATGAGCTGGAGATCTTTAACGATCCCTCGTATGATGGTGGTTTCGTTAATACGACTACGTTCTATCTTGCAGATGACGGATCTGCAAATGTCGTCCATATGATCGTGAATGCTTCTGTTATTGAGGTAATACCTCTGGAAGATATGCTGAACCCGAACAAGGAAGCTATTTCAAATATTGTGATCCTTGCAGGTAGTTCAAATGACACAGAACCATCCTTTGAAACCTTTGAGATGCTTTCAACATCTTCAATAGAGGATGTTCCTGTTTTTAATTACACCATGGATGATGAGATCCTTCGTGGGCAGAAACACATTTACATAAGGTTCAATGAGAGCATCACAGGTATTGTATCATATAGCCTGGCAACACCTAAGGGACAGGATTTCATGTACGTTCCGGCCCATGATTCTGTTGTGAGGTTCATTCTGCCCGAAGGCTATACTACGGGCAATCCCTTTGTAGGCAAGGTGAGTCCCGAACCTGCAGAGAGGTATTTTGATGATCTCGACAGGGAAGTTCTTGTATGGTATGATCTGCGTGCAAAGCCCGGCTCATTTACAGAGATGGCAAGAGATTTCCTGAAAGTTGAGGTATCTGCTGAAGACTTTCCATATAAACCAATAATCGTCAAGTTCTATCAGAAATCTGCTCCACGTATGCTTCTTATAGGTACAAGTATCCTTGGTGCAGGCGTGCTTATAGTTCTCGGGAACTACCTTTCAACAAGAAGAAAACTTCGGAAGACCCGTGAAATGATCGAAGAAGGTTTTGATGAGAAACGGAGAAACTGAAAGCAATGATGAATCTTAATGAGATGTGTTGCAGATCATATCTCAGAATATGAACTCCATTCCGTCATATCCTAACGGGTATGTTTCGGATGCCTCTTCGTGAGGTCTGAAATAATGGCTCAGGTGTGTCATAACGACCTCCTTTGCCCTGATATTTTCAGCCATTTCCAATGCTTCTTTTGCATCCATGTGTTTCTTTACATGAAATCCGACATCGTCCGGTATAATGGCATCTACTATGAACAGGTCGGGTTCCTTTATAAGTTCAAGGCTGCCTTCCGGTATGTTGTTATCAGTATCACCACTGATGACCACCTTTTTCTCACCTTCGCATATCATCACGCCAATCGCCTTTTCCACAGGTGGGTGATTCACTTCGAAAAGTGTGAATTCAAGTCCTATGAGCTCAAAAGTCTCGCCGGGATGGATATCATGTCTTCTTGGTTTTAAGAATGAGACATAATCAAGTATGTAGTCCAGTGTTTCGGTAACTCCGTAGACATCCACATGGCTCTGAACGCGGTGAAATTCGCCAAAACCGGTGTAATGGTCATAATGGCCATGTGTCCAGATAACTCCGTCAATATGCCGAATCCCTTTACTGAGCATCTGTTGTCTCATATCCGGGCTTGTGTCAATGAGCACTCTGCCTTCATCAGATTCGACAAGGACTGAAAAACGTGTGCGGTTGCTTTTGCCTCCGTCGCGGGCATCCCTGCATGTGCGGCAATCACAGCCGATGATGGGTGTGCCGGGTGCGTCACCTGTTCCAAGGAGCGTTATCTTCATGGGGTTTTAGAAACCCCCGGTATTGACAACATATTCGTCGGATTTTATGTGAGCACGCTTGTTGAACCTGGTCACTGCTTCAGTTAGGTCCTGCTGATTGATGGTGGTGCGCTCCTCGACCAGTGCATTGAGCACGCTTTCGCGGATGACCATACGCAGGTCTGATCCTGAGTATCCCTCGGTTAGCGGTGCAATTCCTTCGGTTTTGAAGTCACCTTCGATTTCCATGGTTACAATGTCAAGGATCTCTTTCCTCATTTTTTCGTCAGGCAGCGGGAAGTCCATGATCTCATCGAACCTTCTCCATGCTGCAGAGTCCAGCATTCTGGGATGGTTCGTAGCGGCTATCAGAAGGACTCCATCGTTGGTCAGGCTAATCTCATCAATGGCCTTGAGAAGGGTATTAACAGCTCTCTTTAAAGCTGCATGTTCATCTGATGCCCTTGTCTTGGCGACGAAATCGAATTCATCTATGAATAGTATACATGGGCTTAAGCGCTTGGCAAGTGCGAATACCCTGTCGATGTTCTTCGCTGTTTCACCAAGGTACTGGTCTGTTATCATGGAAAGCTTGACTTCTACAAATGGTATTGAAAGGCGCTCTGACATTGCCTTTGCTACAGAGGTCTTGCCGGTTCCCGGTGGTCCCACAAGGAGTATTTTCCCGATGTCATACAGGCCGATGCGTTTGAGGTAATCCCTGTACTCAATGGCCTTTACTATTTTTTCGACCTCTTCTTTCTGCTCTTCTGAAAGAACAAGGGATCTCAGGGGCTGAACAATGTCCTCCGGGGCCATAATGTGTACCAGCTTGAGCATGTCCTCTCCAGTCTCTTCTTCGGAGATCTCGCTGACAAGGGATTCGATCCATTCCCTGTCGACCTCCTTTGGTCTTGTTGCAGCACGTGCTTTCTTATAGCTGGCACCGGTCAAATTCTTCTTTTCCTCAAAATAGTATGCAAGTGCAGGATTTTGATCGATCCTGCCTGAAGCAGTCTCCTGCTTATGGAACCAATCAGCAGCAACATCAAAGGATGTGAATTTTATCTTTGAAGTGAGTTCATCGATATCTAAAAAAGGAAGGGCGAATACCTGTCCTTTTATCTCCTCGATCCCAAAGAGTTTTTTTATGTCCGATCGGGAAACGCTGATGGGTTTTGGGACACCTTTTTGCGTACGGCTCCAGTAATTCTTCCTGATATCCTTCGGAAGATCATTAACATCCATTTCCGGATACTTGTTGTATATTTCTGCTGTCAATAGAAGTTCTACAATGTCAAGGGTTGTCGTGTCGGACATGTTCTTACCTGTGTAATGGGAATAATTTGATGAATAATTTGTATTGCTCATGTTCCTGAGCAGTTAAGTGAACCATACGATTATGTGGTTCTTTTAGATATAATTTATGTGTTTGAGTCCGATCGAATTTTATGATCTCTCACTTATTTTCATGGGACAATTCGAACATATCCTTTTTTCGGAAAATATATCTCTCCTTTTTGGAGTAATTTTTCCAATGTTCTTTCAAAGATTTCCTAATCAAGATCCTGCCTGAGTGCATGGTCGTGAAGTTCGATCATCTGCATTTCACTCTGTGCTTTTTCAAGAATGGATAATATGGTCTTTACAGGATCCTTCCTTTTAGGTCTATTCGTGGCAGATGTATGTTTTACAGGTGTTTGAATAGTATGATCATTTGTGTTAGGTGTATGCGTTGTAGGTTTGGGCATAACATGATGGGGGTTTACCTGAAAAGTCAGGTTTGTGTCCTCTCCTGTGGAGCTGGATGCAAAAGTTGAGAACGTGGACTTGTCCGATATTGTGTCATATCCTTTTCCCAGTATGTTTGCCTGTAGCTTTGTGCGTACTGCAATGGCATCTTCAAGGACATCCGTTGTGTGAAATATCCTCAATTTTCTTGTCTGCAATGTAGCTCCGCATCGCTGGCATTTCGTGGTCTTTGCACCTTTTTGTTCTATCAACTGTGCAGACTTCCTGCATTTTGGACACACTATGACCGAATAAACTGGCATCACTGACTGGTTGTACTGTCTCGTATAAGTATGGCACCCTGCCAAAGGCATAGCCTTCAATTTATCAACGATGATGTCATAACTTCCTCCCATGATACGGGTAGCTACAAGATCGGATATTCCTTCGATCGTAGAGATCGAGAACATTTCCTTTGACGTTCCATGGTCTTCACGTGTGTTCCGTTCCTATGCGAATTACCCTGGTTTTATTGTCATGGAGTCGGATGGTGTTATTCTTGGCTATGCTGTTCTTGTGGTTATTAAAAGGGCTGCACACCTGGCAAGTATTGCAACCCATTCAAAGTATCGAAGAATGGGGGTCGCAACGGCTCTTCTCGAAGGATGTGTAATTCTTGCAAAAGAAAATTCGTATTTTCTCATCCGCCTGGAAGTGAGGGAGAAGAACCGAAATGCTCAGGAATTCTATCTCTCGAACGGTTTTGAAGTTAAAGGAAAAATTCCTGATTACTATCCGGATGACAATGCAATTGTAATGGAGCTGGATCTGGAGCGTTGATCATTTCCCGAAACGCCGCTGCCTCTTCTGAAAATCCCGTATAACTCTCAATAGGTCTATTTTCCTGAGGTCGTGCCAGTTGACATCCGTAAAGTACAGCTCGGAATATGCGGATTGCCAGAGCAGGAAATCGGACAGGTGCTTGCCGCCGGCACGTATTATCAGGTCTGGCTCTCCCTGAACCAGAAGGTATGACTCAATAACACTCTCATCGATCTCTTCTGGTTGTATCTTTTCGTCCTTCACATCTGAAAGGACCGATGTGATGGCTTTTGTGATCTCCGCTCTTCCTCCGAAACCTACTGAAAGGTGAACGGTGAGCGAAGTTCTTTCACGTTTCTCTTTGAGGTTTCCTTTTTCGTCGTATATGAAAAAACCCACATCATCTGTAAGTGATCTTAGCATCTCCTGCATGCTTGTCGTAAGCATGGCTGTCATCTCAGCCTGAATCTCTTCTTTTGTATGCAGTACATCGACGTAAGCACTGATGGTGGTGATGCCCAGCTTTTTACACCAGCTTATAAAGGACCTGAACTTATCTTCACCTTTCGAATCAAGCAGGTCGGATTCTGAGAGTATTATTGTTATATGTTCCGGTATCTGGTCTGGCGAACTGTTCACCTGTCCGAGCAGATATCTTTCATATAGGGTTCTTATCATAAAATGCCATCTTATAATGTTTATTTTTTGAAATGATGTTTAATGGACAATGATCACTAATCAGTGATCACTTGGCTGTAGATACTATCTTAATGACATCACCATCTTCAAGCTCGTGTTTTTCACCAAGTCTCATTTTTGTTTTCCCGTCCACTGCATAAAGGAACCTGTCACCGATATCACTATGTACGCGGTAGGCAAGGTCGTGGGCTGTGGATCCCTTTTTCATGAGAAATGCGTCAGGTAACATCCTGTCGTTCTTGTCAGACCATTTTCCTTCATCCTCTACCGGATATACTACTATCAGGTCGAGAAGGTCAAATACCGCCCGGTTGATGCACTCCTGTATCCCGCCGCCACCGGTTCCCATCTTATTCATGAGGTCCTTGAGGCTGTTCAGACCTTTTTTCTGTGCATCGTTTATGTCCTCGGAGACTATCTCGAAGTCCTCATCTCCGGGGAGATAGTTTATGATCTCATTCTTTGCAGCTGACCTTAATGCAAGCTCTGCAGCAGCGCTGGTGGGCACTACTATAAGATCGAGATCATTGAGTTTTTTGACGTTTTCCTCCGGAGCGATATCGATCTTGTTGGCAGCTATCATTGTAGGCTTGCTGATGGCACGGATGGCATCACAGAGTCTGATCATTTCCTCATCTGTCCATTGTGTGCATTCGCATGGCATGTCACAGCAAAGAAGTGCTTCATGTGCCTGTGATTCATTCACTCCGGCACCCATTAGCTGATCGGAAATCACCTCTGACATCTTGAGTCCTTCTGCTTTGATCTTGCGTGACAGCTTTTCCCAGTTGCGTTTGAGAATCCCCGTCATCCACATGGTGATCTCGCGGTTAAGGAAATCCACGTCCTCAAGGGGGTCGTGATCCCCGATGTCCACAGGGTTTCCTTCTATATCTGTGGCACCAGCTGCATCAATCACATGAATTATTGCCTGTGCCTGCCTGAGCTCATCAAGGAAAGCGTTCCCCAAACCACGGCCCATGTGTGCATCGGGCACAAGGCCGGCCACATCGATCATTTCGATCGGCACGAACCTGACCCCATCCTGACAGTTGCCACAGCGTTTATCCTTTTGTGTACATGGACATTCCGTCCTTACGTATGTTACACCCTTGTTCGCATTGATGGTGGTGAACGGATAGTTTGCGATCTCCACATCTGCAAGGGTGGCCGCCTTGAAAAAAGTTGATTTTCCTGCATTTGGTTTTCCTGCAAGGCCTATGGTCATTGACATGCTTTACACATCATCCTTGAAGCATTTAACTTTTATTCATGATGAGTTTCTATTTGATATGCATGGATCAGCTGTAATTTTCTCTTGACCAGTAATATTTATATTGCAGTAGGTTGTTAGGAATCTGTCCAACGTGTCTCGGTAGGGTAGAGGATATCCTTGGGGCTTGCGGAGCCTTAGACCCGAGTTCAATTCTCGGTCGGGACGTACCATTTAGGGTTTAACACCCGAAACTTCACTTCGCAAAGGTTAGATCTTAAATAACCTTTGTGGAGTTCTTTTTATGAGCATTTACAATTATAGTTCATGATCCGAGGGTACATTTAATAGGAATGCTACTTTCGTTCAGCTGATTTTCATTGATTTACATATTATCTGTTGTCATATTTGTTGGTAGAAATGGCGATTGTTGGGTTTGTCAAGCTCATTTTATATTGGAAGTTTTCTTTTCAGCATTGGTTATCCTTATATAGAAGTTCATTCATTTAGAACGAACAGATTGAGTACATAATGTGTAATATCTATGTATTCCCAATCTGCATTTCAAAATAATTAAAATTAATTTATCAATGCTATTTAGGAGGGCTAAATATCTTACCAAATGGAAGTCAAAGTATCCGCGGCAAGGATGCTCAGAGTATCAATATCCTTGCAGGAAAGGCCGTTGCAAATTCAGTTCGTACAACACTTGGTCCAAAGGGAATGGACAAGATGCTTGTGGACTCTATGGGAGACATCGTCATAACCAACGATGGAGCTACCATTCTGAAAGAAATGGACATTCAGCACCCGGCAGCTAAGATGATCGTCGAAGTGTCCAAGACACAGGATGATGAAGTAGGGGACGGAACAACCTCCGCAGCTATCCTTTCAGGTGAGCTGCTCGCAAAGGCAGAAGAGCTTATTGACAAAGGCGTTCACCCAACTATTATATCTGAAGGTTACAGGCATGCTGCAGAGAAATGCCGTGAGATCCTTGAGACAATCACAATTGACGTAACTCCTGAAGACACCGAAGCTCTACTGAAAATAGCAGCAACTGCTATTACAGGCAAGGGTGCCGAGGCATACAAGGAAAAACTCTCCAAGCTTACTGTTGATGCAGTTACGGGCATAGTCGAAGAGGAAGACGGTTCCTTAGTGGTCGATACTGATAACATCAAGATCGAAAAGCGTGCAGGCGGAAGCATTACAGATTCCGATCTTGTGCAGGGTCTTGTTATCGACAAGGAACGCTCACATCCAAACATGCCTGAAATGGTCGAGAATGCAAAGATCCTTCTCGTGACCTGCCCTATCGAATTCAGAAAGACCGAAATGGATGCAGAGATCAAGATCACCTCACCTGACCAGATGCAGATGTTCCTGGACCAGGAAGAGAAAATGATGAGGGAGATGGCTGAGAAAGTGATCAACAGCGGTGCAAATGTCGTATTCTGCCAGAAAGGTATCGATGATATGGCACAGTACTACATCGAGAAAGCTGGGATTTACGCTGTAAGAAGGGTAAAGAAGAGCGACCTTAAGATGCTCAGCAAGGTTACCGGCGGCACACTTATCCAGGATCTCGACGAGATCGTACCTGAAGACACAGGAACTGCAGATCTTGTGGAGGAAAAGGAGATCAGGGGCGCAAAGATGACCTATGTGACCGGATGCCAGAACACCAAGGCAGTAACAATCCTCCTTCACGGTGGAACCGATCATGTAGTATCTGAACTCGATCACGCAATGCACGATGCTATTCGTGTAGTCGGAGTTGTTATTGAGGATGGTAAGGTCGTAGTAGGTGGAGGTTCACCTGAGATCGAACTCTCATTAAGGCTCAGTGAGTACGCATCTACCCTTAAGGGAAGGGAGCAGCTCGCAGTCAGCAAATTTGCCGAAGCTCTTGAGGTCATTCCACAGACACTTGCAGAGAATGCAGGTCTTGACCCGATCGACATATTGGTTGAACTACGTTCCCAGCACGAGCAGGGCAACAAGAACGCAGGTCTTAATGTCTACACTGGTGATGTTGTCGATATGTGGGAGAACGATGTAATCGAACCACTGCGTATCAAGACACAGGCTATCAACGCTGCAACTGAAGCTACTGTTATGATCCTTAGGATCGACGATCTGGTAGCATCAAGTGGCGGCTCAGCAGGTCCAACACCTGGTGTTCCTGATGTTGACCTGGACATGGAAGCTGCATACTAATTTAGTCTAACCTTACTACTCGTGTCGGTTTCCCGACACTGTTCTTTTTTTATTACAGATCATATTTTACAGCTGTTCTCTTTTAGTAGTGCTCTTTTTTACTATTGTTCTTCTTCTGTTTGTCAGTTTGTTTAGCTGAAATACCTTGTAAGGGGAAAGTATTTATTCGCCGTTAACCAGTTAAGAAAATATGGTTAACAATATTACTAATACTTCTATCTCTCCGTCCAGCCCTGTGACCGATATAAGGAAAATGGTCTATGCGTCCCTATTTGCAGCATTGACTGCTATCGGGGCTTACATCACCATCCCGCTTGGCCCGATCCCTTTCACCCTTCAGGTTGTGTTCGTCCTGCTGGCAGGTGCAATGCTTGGAAGCAAATGGGGTGCAATAAGTATGATAGTTTACACCTTTCTTGGAATTGCCGGCCTTCCGGTATTCTCAGGCGGTGCTTCAGGGATCGGCGTGATCCTGGGTCCTACAGGCGGATATATCATTGGTTTTATCGCAGCAGCATTTGTTGTAGGTTTCCTGTTCGAAAAGAACAGGTCTGAAAAGGTTCTTTTCAATGCGATCTACGTTCTCATGGGATCAGTTGTGATCTATGCTTTCGGTCTGACACATCTGATGCTCGTAGCAGATATGTCCTTCATGCAGGCGATAACTGTAGGTTTTCTTCCTTTCATCGGTGGTGCTCTTGTAAAGATCGCAGTGGCTGCTTATATTGCTACCACTTATAAGATCTAATAAAAAAGAACTAAGTAGTTAGTTATAAACTAGCTCAATAATTCACGAAATCATGATACGGTTTGAAGGTGTAAGCTACAGTTATCCGGATGGTCACCCAGTACTAAATGGGATCGACCTCCGGATAGAAAAGGGAACGTTCACTACGATAATAGGTGATAATGGTAGTGGAAAGTCTACCCTTGTACGTCACATGAACGGTCTCCTTAAGCCTTCAGAAGGCACTGTTTCAGTATGCGGGATGCAGACTTCCGATCCTGAAAACCTTTGGGAGATCCGCCAGGTGGTCGGGATGGTGTTCCAGGATCCTCATTCTCAGGCTGTGGGGGCTACTGTGGAAGAGGATGTTGCATTCGGTCCGGAGAACCTGGCACTTGAGCGTGAAGATATCCGCAGTCGTGTAGCTAATTCTATCCTTGATGTAGGTCTTGAAGGATCCGAAGAACACCTGTTGATGAATCTCAGTGGCGGACAGTTGCAAAAGACCGCACTTGCCGGTGTGCTGGCAATGAATGCTGAATATCTTGTGTTCGATGAGGTTACATCAATGCTGGACCAGGATTCCCGGTCCCAGGTACTGGAAATTGCGCTGAAGCTTAACCGGATGGGAAAGACCATTGTCTATGTGACCCATCATATGGAAGAGGCTCTGGCGTCAGATCGTGTCATTGTAATGGAGGGTGGGTCGATTAGCATTGATGGGTCTCCGGCAGATGTGTTCCGTGAACTTTACAATTCCGGACACCGCATCCCTCCGCTCATGGAACTCGTGTTCAGGCTTCAGGATTCCGGAATACTGGGGAAGGATGTACTGCCTGTAGGTCTAAATGATCTAATGGAGGAAATATGTCGATCTATGTGAATGGCCTGTGCTTTTCTTACGGGAAAGGAAAAACTGAGGATCAGGTCCTTAGCGATATCACATTTTCCATCGATAGCAGCGAGTCCGTAGGAATTGTTGGCAATGTCGGATGCGGTAAGACCACGTTGATAAAGCATCTGAATGGTCTCCTTACTCCTGATTTCGGAAAGGTTAATGTTGACGGTTTGCCTTCTTCTAAAAAAGAAGTGTGTAAAAAAGTAGGTATTCTCTTCCAGCACCCTTCAAAGCAATTGTTCTGCAATACCGTTTTTGAAGACATTGCATATGGTCCGACGAATTTTGGGATAAGTGGGGATGAACTTGATCGTTGTGTTCATGAAGCGATAAGGGAGGTCGGTCTTACTGATGAAATACTTGAAAGGTCACCTTTCGGTTTGAGTGGTGGTGAGATGCGCCTTGTCGCTCTTGCAGGTGTCTTATCCTCATTTCCGGATTATATTGTTCTGGACGAGCCGACTTCCGGCTTAAGCAGCAGTGGAAAAGCCAATTTATTCAGAATTCTGGACTCTCTGAAAAATAATGGGGTTGGAATTGTACTTGTGTCCCATCAACTGGAGGACGTACTTGATGTTGTGGACAGGCTGATCTATCTGGATAATGGAAAAGTTGTATTTGAAGGAACGCCTTCGGAATATCTGGCATCTATGCCTTCGCCGGTACCACATATCACAGAACTGATGAGGGGACTGAAGAGGTCCGGCATTGATGTGAAGGATGATGTCTTTTCCGTGGATCATGCCTTTGAGGAGATCTATGCTGTCTGGGCAGAAAAAAGAGGTGCTCTCTAATGGCAGGACCGCTTTTTTCCTACGTGAGGGGAAACTCTTTTCTTCACAACATGGACCCGCGAGCGAAGATAATTTCCGTGATGTGTCTGAGCATTCTGATATTCAATGTTTCCGTGCTGTCACATCTGTTCGTTCTGGCAGTTCTATTTGCGATGCTAACAAACATAGCAGGTGTGAGCATCTCCATAGCTATACGATCCCTTCGTCCAATGGTCATCTTCTTTGGTTTTATTTTTCTTATCCATCTGTTCTTCACAGCTGGAAGTCCGATATTTTCTCTTGCTTTTTCACCAACATACGAAGGTCTTGAAAAGGGAACAGTTGTCACCGGTCGTTTCATCCTTTTGATCCTTTTTGGTTCCCTGCTAACTTCCACCACAAGACCGGCTTTGATAACCAGTGGGATCGAACATTTGCTTCGTCCTTTTCCCTTAAGAATATTAGGGACTACCTCCTTTGAAGTAGCAACAATGATGTCACTGGCAATTCATTTTGTTCCACATCTGCTTTGGTATGTGGGGCAGATCAGGGATGCCCAGATGTCTCGTGGATTAAAGTACGGCCATCATCCTATATCCGGGATGCTGTCACTGGCAATACCTGCTTTAAGGGGGTCCATGCGTATGGCCGATGATGTTGCATTGTCAATGGAGTCCCGTTGTTATCAGGGAAATTACCGTACGTCTCTCTTTGAAATGAAAATGGCAACATCTGACCGCTTTGTCTGTATTCTCGTAGTTTTTGGAACAGCGCTAATACTATATACATGAGCACATGTTCATATATTCATGGGAAAGGGTCAGACGTGTGAGCGGGTAGATAAAGATGCTATAAACTCTCTTATATTCAACCTTCCTGAAGACGATGCAATAGTGAGGGTGTCCAATATCTTCCATGCACTTCAATCAGGTCCCCGCCTGAAGATCATGTATCTCCTGCTGGAAAAAGAAATGTGTGTATGTGAGCTTGAATTTGCCCTTGAAATGAGCCAGTCAGCGATATCACATAATCTTCGCACCCTTCGCCAGCTTGACCTCGTCAGGACCAAAAAGAAAGGTCGCTTTGTTGTCTATTCCGTTGCTGACGATCACGTGAAAATGCTCCTTGAGCTGTCCCGCAAGCATGCCATGGGGTGCACACGATGAGCTTTGCTGATCCTGTTGCAGAAGCACTCTCAGGTATACTGATCGAGTCATGGCATATCTTTGCAGAAGCTGCTCCTTACCTGTTGCTGGGGTTTGGTATAGCGGGGGTTTTGCATGTTTTCGTTCCGGATGATAAGGTAATGCAGTACCTGGGCAGTTCTGCAGGAAAATTCAGGTCTGTTCTCAACGCATCTATTTTAGGTGTGCCGCTGCCACTATGCTCTTGTGGGGTCGTACCTGCTGCACTATCTCTCAGAAACAGGGGTGCTACAAAAGGTGCGACTCTTTCATTCCTTATCTCGACCCCACAGACCGGGGTCGATTCTATTGCAATAACCTATGCTCTTCTTGATCCTATAATGACCGTATTCAGACCGGTGGCAACATTTGCTACTGCTGTTGTCGCGGGCGTGACCGAGAATATATTGAATTTTTCAAAGGAAGCTCCGGCTCCGGTATCTAAAAGAGCAGTACCTTTAATAGTGCTTCCAATGACCTCCGCTAAAGCAGATGCCTGTGGCTGTAGTTCATGTGATAGCCATGAAATTGAAGGTGGAAATTTTGTACAGAAAGTGAGGTCTGGTATGAAATACGCTTACATTGAATTACTTGGGGATATCGGTTCCTGGCTTATTGTCGGAGTCGTAATTGCAGGTATTATCTCTTACTTCGTACCAGCGAATATGGTGGGCAGCTATCTAGGTGGTGGAATTGTATCCATGTTGCTTGCTCTTGTTGTCGGGATCCCACTTTACATCTGTGCAACTGCTTCTACTCCACTTGCAGCAGTTCTTATCTTAAAAGGGATGAGTCCCGGTGCTGCATTCGTATTCCTGCTTGCAGGGCCTGCGACTAATGCAGCCACGATCACTATGGTCCTGAAATTCCTTGGTAAAAGGACCACTGTAGTCTATCTTGCATCGATAGCATTGTGTGCAGTTATTAGCGGACTTGTTCTCGATCAGATATACTCAAATCTGGGCATTGATGCACTTTTAATAGCAGGAAGTGCCAGTGAGATCATGCCTGATGAGGTGAAGAACATTTTTGCGGTATTGCTACTACCTTTGTTAGTATATGGTATGTGCAGTAGAAAAGGATGTGTTGGGAAGTAATGCTATGCTTTTATTTGTTTCAATGATTGTGCCTGTGATCAGATAACATTGTTCTCATACGCTCTTTGAAACTGTCGATGATAACGTCACCTATTTCCTCATCGTTTAGCATCATACGATTATTGACCATTGTGTGATCATCGAAAACATTGTCTTTTTCTTCAGATATGGGTATGGCAACAATTTTTCCGAAACTTTCAGGGTACTTTATGTGGTTGTTCTTCCATGAGAAATCATGTTTTTTCATTCGAGTCACTTCCAACGAATAACTTGGCGATATATCCTCAAGTCCGACTATGTCAATATTAGTATATATACCTCACGATTAGCAATTAATATATTTAGATTTAATTTTTATAGTTATCTTATTGCGAATTTTCCAGCATGAGTTCTATATTTCTGAATTGTGGTATTATTGCTACATGTTAGATACGGCATGTATAATGGAAAGGGATGCTGAAGAGTAGTGCTATGCTGTCATCTCTCTTTCAATGATTCTGATTGTGCCTGTGATCAGATAACATTGTTCTCATACGCTCTTTGAAAGCGTCGATGATAATATCACCTATTTCTTCATTGTCGAGAATCATACGGTTATTGAGCATTGTGTGATCATCGACAGCATCTTTTTCTTCTTCAGATATAGGTATGGCAACAATTTTTCCGAAACTTTCAGGATACTTTATTTCGTTGTTCTTCCATGAGAAATCATGTTTTTTCATTTGAGCCACTTCCAACTCATTGTTTGACTATATATTCCCATGTTTAACTATCTAATTATTGCTATATATGCATCACGAATAATAATTAATATATTTATAGATTCATTCGGATGGTTCGTTTATTGAGAATTTCTCATCAATTGCCTATATATTTTTGAGTGTAACTAATAATGATCAGGTTCACAAATTCCTTGGTCGTTCTCAATTTTACGATTCCCGGACTTACAGAATTGACAATGGATGAAAGATTGAATGGATTCTCTTAATATATTAAAATTTGAAGATAACAATTTGTTGTATCATCGTTCTCTTTCTAATTGCACTCCTATCCTTCACTCTTATATATGGAAAGTTTCGATCAATTCTTGCCTCCTTTTCTTGTTATTTATATTGTGAATGTGCCGGCAGTGCCTGTTTTCAGAAGTTAACAGTGATAATTAAATACGATATCTTTATGTATAAGTCACCTTTTTAATCGATTAGTTAAAGGCCAGATTGAAAGGCCAGTATTCAAATTGTTCATTTCATGAGTTAAAGGAGTTGTTTTGGATGAAATACAGTCTTGGTATAGATGCAGGTGGAACTTACACAGACGCGGTACTCCTGAGGGATTCAGATGAGGTTATCATTGCTTCTAACAAAGCACTTACAACATATCCTGATCCTCTGGAGGGTATAAGAAATGCGATCGATGGGATCGATCAGGAATATCTCGAGGACATTAAGGTTGTATCCGTTTCAACTACACTTTCCACTAATAGTATTCTGGAAGGCACAGGTTTCCCTGTAGGTCTGATCCTCGTTGGAAACTATGAAGTAAACAAGGATCTTCCAACTGAACATTTTACTCAGGTAAATGGTGGGCATAACTATAATGGTATAGAGACCTCCCCTCTGGATGAGGATGCTGTAAGGGCTTTTGCATCAGGTATTAAAGACCGTGTTGCAGCATTTGCGGTTTCTTCTTATTTCAGTATTCGTAATCATGACCATGAACTGAGGGTAAAAGAGATCGTCAAGGAAACTACCGGGCTTCCTGTTGTATGTGCTCATGAGCTCTCACAGGACCTTGGGGCCTTCGAAAGGGCAGTTACTGCATTTTTTAATGCCCAGCTTATTCCTATCACTGAGAATTTCATGTCTACCGTGGAAAAGTATATTGTTTCCAAAGGCGTGGATGCAAATGTTTTCATGCTTAAATGTGATGGTTCTGTCATTGGTATAAGAAGTGCCCTTGAAAAACCGATAGAGTCCATCTTCTCAGGTCCTGCGGGCAGCCTGGTGGGTGCATCTTTCCTGACTGGCAACGATACCTGTGCTGTTATCGATGTGGGTGGAACGAGTACTGATATTTCGGTGATAAATGATGGTGTTCCGGACATGAGTGAGTCTGGTGCTGTTGTAGGCGGATGGAAGACAAGGGTCAAAGCCATCAAGATGGAGACCTCTGCAATGGGTGGTGACAGTGATGTATGGGTCAAGGACAATCACGTCAACATCGGACCAAGAAGGGTTATCCCACTTTGTCGTGCTGCCGATATTTACCCCGAATTCCTTGAGCAGCTTAAGACAAACCCAATGCCTTCGAAAGGGTTGATCAGTACGAATTTCCAGCCAACCAAGTTCTTCATCAGGACCGGATACGATCCGATAGATATAACCGACATGGAAAAAGAGGTCCTTGCCGCAATATCTGAAAGTCCTACATCATTGAGGGAGATCAAGTATCGTCTGAAAAAGTATCCTTCAGCCAAACATATCGATCTTCTGATTCAGAAACGCCTGATACAGACCATCGGTTTTACACCTACGGATGCCCTGCACGTGCTTGGTGATTATGAAGAGCACACTGTGGAAGCAGCGCAAATAGGTGCAAAATATCTTGGTTCCCTGTGCAAGAGGGATGCTCAGGAGTTTGCTGCGTTTGTAAAACAGGAATTTGCCAAGAACATGGCATCTGATCTTATGTCCTTCTTCCTGGAGGGAGTGCCCAAGAAAGAGATCCGTAAGATCTTTGATATCGAGTCTCCGACAAAATTCAAGGTCGAGATGCCGGTGGTCCTCATAGGTGGTCCTGTGGTGGCCTATCTTGATAACCTCAAGGCAATACTTGATGCAGATATAGTGGTTCCTGAATTCTCGAATGTTGGTAATGCAGCAGGTGCGCTGGCAGCAAAAGGTATCCGCAGGGTGGATTTCCTTGTCAGGCCGGTCTCAATGGCAGCACCGGACTGGGAATTCTATGTATTCTCTGAAAAAGGACGAATGAATTTCTATGAGTATGAAGAAGCTCTCGAATATGCCACGAAGACAGGAAAGGAAACGATCATACAGTATATGGTCGATGCAGGTCTGGATCCTGAACATGTAAAGGTCGATGTGGAGAAGGAAGAGATCATCCCTGACGGCTGGGACCATCCGCTTGAGACAAGAATACGTGTGATGGGAGTTGGTGGCAGTCTTGTGGAAGAGGAGTGCTAATTAAGACAATATCTCTTCTTTTTCTTCCATTTTTATCTTTGTTCTTTCCTTTTTCTTTTGTATGATTTTATTTTTCCAGGGGTTCGTCAAATTGTTTTATTCCCCTCTATCTTATAAAAATTAAAATAGATGTAAGTTCAATCTTTATATGCTAATTTCTTCTGTAAAGTGTGGGGTGTAAGCGGATGAAATTGTGTTACAAGAAAAATAAAGGTGACAGGATCACCTGTCCAACAGTTGGTTTGATCTCTATACTGGTATTTGTGATACTGAGTATTTTGATCTATGAACTTGTAATAGTCAGGTTGATCCAGACTATCTCTGGTTCCTGAATATTACAAAGTAGTTATTTGAAGAGGTATACTATATCAAAAAAAGCAGAGCTTAGTTTACTCTGTAGTTTCTTCAATGTTCATTTTGTTCCTTTCATAATTGACTATTCTGCGAACTACCAGTTTTTTCTTTCCCATCCACATGTTGGGTTCTTCCGGGTAGTTATCTTTTGCGTAGTTGTAAATTTCATCAGTTGTCATATTTGAAAGTTTATTTTCTAGTTCCAAGAGATGTTTCATTGGCTTAGCCCCCCTTATTTTATCTTAAACTCATTGGATGTTGTGTATTTATTGTTTTTGGTGTTTTATTTCATATTTTGTTGCTTCCATTTTCGAATAGAAATGATTATGAATTGAAACGTGTATTATATATCAAAAATAGATGAAAGAAATTTGAAGGTAACAATATGACCAATAATAATTTTGAGCCAATACCAAGTTCATTAATGTTTAAGAGCCTGCTTGACAAGGATACTATCATAATGACCGCTAATCCAAGGATCGCACTTGTCATGAATGGTATCATGCGTGCTGCTAAGGATATGGATGCTCCTCTCATTTTCGAGCTGGCAAGGTCCGAGTGTAATCTCGAAGGTGGATATGCCGGATTGAAGCCATCAGACCTTTCAAGGATGGCAAGAGAGGCAGCAAAGGAAGTAGGTTTTGATATGTGGGCTTTGCACGCTGATCACATCGGTATCAAGAAAGGAACCGATGAGGATATTGAGTCCACAAAGGCCCTTGTAAGCGGACAGATCGATGCAGGATTCACATCCTTTGCCATTGATGCATCCCACCTGTTCAACTTCCAGGGCGGCAACCTGCGCGAAGAGCTTGCTGACAACATCGATGCCACTACAAAGATCGGTCTTCACATCAAGGAGAATATGGGGGACAAAGAATATGGTCTTGAGGTAGAGGTCGGCGAGATCGGCAGGGAGGATGAACACGGCAGGGTGCTCACCAGTCCGGAAGAGGCAGTCACATTCATCAAGGCATTGAACGAGAGCGGTGTCTTCCCTCACTTTTTGGCGATCGCCAACGGAAGTGCACACGGCAACACCTATGATTCAAACGGACATCTTGTTGAACAGGTATCCATCGACATTGACCAGACAATTGCAGTGGCACAGGCATTGAAGGACAACGGTCTGGATGTGAGGGTCGCACAGCACGGTATCACCGGAACACCTCGTGACCTTATCCACAACAAGTTCCCTCATGGCGATATCGTCAAAGGAAATGTTGCAACTTTCTACCAGAACATCGTATGGGATATCTTCAAGGTATACGAGCCTGAACTCTATCAGGATATCCGTAACTGGACCCTTGAAACCTATAAGGAGAAAGCACCTGGTAAGAACGACACTGAGATATTCGGCAAGTTCAGCAAGTTTGCAGTCAAGCAGTTCTTTGACAGGATATATTCTGTGTCCGACGATACAAAAGCTGCTATCGATGCAATGTGCTATGCTGAGACCCTTCTGTTCATTAAGGCATTCAACGGTGAGGGTACAGCCCAGACCGTCAGGGGTGCGATGAACTAAGTTCCTTATCTTTAATTTACGGAGATGTGATCGATACTATTGGTCACATCATTCCGGGCTTTTTATTTTCCCGTGCTCTTTCCACAACGCTGGCTATTCTTCTTATCCGTGTCTCTTCACGTTTAGCATTTACCACCCACTCGATGTAGTTTCTTCTATAACCCGGTGCGAAGGCTGAAAAGTTCTTCCAGGCCTGCTCATCTGTCTTTAAGGCTGCTTTCATATCTGCCGGAATATCGGTTGCTTTTATCCCTGGTTGCGCTGGTTTTTCATTGAGTGCATTGCCAAGTTTCTGCAACCCGGTCTCTGTCATTTTGCCCTGTTCTATCATTTTTCGTGCCCGTTGCTTGTTCGTTTCCGACCATTTACTCCTCTCAGTTCGGGATGTATATCTCTGGGCATATCTTTCCTCATCGATCTTGCGAACAAGGGTGTCTATCCAGCCAAAACAGATCGCTTCCTCAACAGCATCATCATATGGTAGTACAGGCTTGCCGGTGTGCTTCTTATAGTGGACCAGCCAGATGTCCTTTTCAGTGGAATGGTGTTTTTCCAGCCATTTTCTCCACTCTTTCCGGTTTACCACATGCAAGGTGTTCATCAGTATTATTTTTAATAGAAGTTACTTATATCATTTGTTGGGGTGTCAGTTCCTTCTCAGTCACTCATATTCACATCAACTCTTTTACTCTGATTGTGATCGTTATTCTCTATAATTTCGTCAGAAAAACTCCAAAATGGTTATATTGCTGATGAATGCATCTATTGTACGGGAGATCGGACATGAAATTAAAAAAAGTATCTTTTATTGCATTACTTGTGCTGGCTATGCTCCTTTTGCAGCCAATAGCTGTAAGCGCATTATCATCAGGTGATGCAAAACAGGCATGGCATGATGCAAAACAGGCAAGTTTAGAAGCTCAGGCCGAGCACAGGGATGCCAAGCTTGAATGGGCAGCAGACAAGACCGAGGAAAATAACCAAAAGGTCATCGATACTGGAAAAGATGCATTGAATGCTGCACTTGATGAAGTGGAAGCATGGCTGATCTGGAAAGACCTTGAAGTGGAAGATAATCCTGATATTCCTGATGACCTGAAAGAGTCAATTCAGGAGGATGTCGATACCAATCTTGTGAAGATCGATGAGCTAAGGGCAGATGTTGATGGTGTGGATAACAGGTTCGAGCTTGGTGCAGTTTTCCTGAAAATGGTAGGTAGCTACTTTGAGCTTGTTTCCGATGTTGCAAGGAACAGCGGGTTTGTGTGGGTCCATACAGCAAACGAGCATGCGGATACTCTTGAGGACTATGAGGCAAAGCTGCGTGAAGTGGCTGAGGATATGGAAGACAATGATCTGATCCTTGAAAAACTCGATATGGCAAAAGCCGACATCGAGGATGCAAGAACAAACATCAACAACGCCGAGGAAGAATACGAGCAAGTACGCACTCCCGGGAAACCCTTGATCAAGTTCTCCAACGGGAACAACTATCTCCGGATAGCCAGGGGAAATATGCTCTCAGCACATGGATACCTGAATGAGGCATATGGGCTGATCGTCAGGGGAGAATGATAAAATGAAGCGAATGATAATTGCGATCTTAATCATAGCTGCAATGTTGCTTGTTAGTGGCTGTGCTCAGAATGGGGCTGTGGCTGAAGAAGAAATGGATGACGTCGTGTTGGATGATACTGCAGACGGATCAGAGGGTGTCGATGAGAATATCGATGAAAATGTGGATGATACTGCAGAAGCCATTCCTGAGGACGAAGGTACATCAACAGAACTTGATAACACGACCCCGATCTCACAGGAAGAGCTCGATAAATTAAAGGAAGAACTTGAAGGGCTCGAGTTCGAAGACATGGGTGGACTTTCCGAGGACTGACCACCTCTTCTTCTTTTTTTAATATCTCTTTTTCCCAGATGTGTTCATTCGACCTTTAACGGTGTTTTTACGAAACTGCGTATGTTTCTAGCTCGATTCTCACTCATAACGCAATGCATCAAGAGGTCTCATATTCGATGCCTTCCATGCAGGGTACATTCCGCCAATAAGGCTTGTAGCAACACCGAACAGGATACCTTCAATTATGTAGATCAGGGTTGCCAGTGAGAACAGGTACGATGTGTTCTTTATTACAAGTGAAAGGATAAGATATCCTGCTCCGATGGTGAATAAACCTCCGATAAGGCTTGCAACGATCCCCAAAAGCAGGGCTTCCAGAAGGAACATTGTGAGCACATCCTTTCGTGAGGCACCAACTGCTTTCATCACCCCGATCTCTTTGGTGCGTTCCATTGTGGACATAAGCATAACGTTCAATATGCTGACGCCAGCTACCAGAAGTGAGATCGAACCGATCCCCATAAGGAAAAGGGAGATGGACTTAAATGCTTCATTGATACTTTCGAGGATAATATTGGTTGCGAAGACGGTTACTACCTCTTCTCGCTTGTTCAGCATTTTCTCAATATCCTCTTTTATGTCGTCAACCTTGTCAAGTTCTTCTGCCCGGACGATTGCGAAGTCATATTCTTTCCCCTCTCCGGGGTACATCTTCTCATACATCTGTGCCGATGTGAACACGCCGGTAT
Organism: Methanococcoides sp. AM1; assembly: GCF_900774055.1. Taxonomy (NCBI): domain Archaea; kingdom Methanobacteriati; phylum Methanobacteriota; class Methanomicrobia; order Methanosarcinales; family Methanosarcinaceae; genus Methanococcoides; species Methanococcoides sp. AM1. The sequence continues at coordinate 157,873 of NZ_CAAGSW010000002.1, forward strand.
CTGCATCGATATCGAATCCCATCCCACGTTCTTTCAGGATCCCTACTACCCTGAGCCTTGAATCTCCTATCTCGATCTTGCTTCCAACCCTCAGTTCAAGGTTGTCTGCAACAGAGGATCCTATAACACAATCGGTTGAGCCTGATTTGAAGAACTGTCCGTCATCCACCTCTACCAGCTTTTCCAGATCCTCGCGTTCGATGCTATAGATGGACCCAAAGGTATAGCTGTTCTTGTATTCGACCCGGTCCCCTGTTGAATAGGCAGGAATTATGGCATCTATGCCATCCACCTTTTTCATTTGCAGGATCTGCTTTTCTGTCACTCCGTCCTCTCCGGGTGCAGGATATATGAGTAGTTTATCTCCTATATCCCCGAATGAATCTGTGACCGACATTTTCAGGCTGTTTCCCAAGATCCCCATGGATGAGATGGCAATGACCCCGATGATTATGCCTATGGCTGCAAGGACCGTTCGGAAGGTCTGACGCTTGAGATTTCTCTTTGCAAGCTGCAGGTACATGTTGCTCTGGATATCTTTAATAGATATCATTGGAGACCTCCCCGTCCATCAGGACGATGGTCTTGTTGGAGTATTCAGTAAGTTTATGGTCGTGGGTGACGACTATCAGGGTCGTACCCTCTTCATTTAGCCGGACCAGCAGTTCCATGATGCTCTTCCCGGTCTTTGAATCAAGGTTTCCTGTGGGTTCATCTGCAAGAAGGATCGGTGGTTCATTTGCAAGAGCACGGGCAATGGCAACTCTTTGTTGTTGTCCTCCCGATAGCTCATTTGGGCGATGGGTTGCGTATTCAGCATCAAGCTGTGCCTGTTCCAGTGCGTGCATGGCCCTCTTTTTCCGCATGGCCGGAGTGATCCTGCTGAATATCATGGGGATCTCAACATTCTCGATCGCAGTCAGGGTAGGTATAAGGTTGAACTGCTGGAAAATAAATCCGATATTGTCCCTGCGAATCGTTGTAAGCTTGTCATCGTCGAGTTTTGTTATGTTCGTTCCATTGATCTTCACTTTACCTGATGTGGGTGTATCAAGGCAGCCTACCATGTTGAGAAGTGTGGACTTTCCTGAACCGGATGATCCCATTATCGTGACAAAGTCCCCTCTTTCAATGGATATGCTTACTCCATTGAGTGCATGTATCTCGCTTGTTCCGAGGGTATAGGTCTTCCTGACGTTCTGTAACTGGACTATCGGATCGGACATAGGTTCCCCATCAGTCTTCGACTTCATCAGCTTCGTCGTAATTATCGTTATCATCTGATTCTTCTTCATCCGGGTCTTCAGCTTCTTCTACTTCCGCTGTCTTCCTGTTTTTCCAGCTATAGGCGATAACTCCGGCAATTGCTATAGTTATGATCGCGATGATCCCCCACATCCATATGGGTGTCTCCTTATCCCCGCCTTCCGGTGCCGAAGTGGTTTCAAGGTCAATGTAGCCTGTCACAGATGAATATACGTTATCAGTGTCGCGGAATTCGATAAGGATGGGTATCTCTTTGATGTCAGGGGAAAGGACGCGAGCAGATAGCTCGAAACTGCTGAAATCATCTGCCTCAAGTGTTCCTACGAAGTAGTTCGCATAAGGCTGCATTGGTGTGATGTCTTCGGATCCGGCGACTGATACCAGTACGTTCTTTGCATCGGTCGTGCCGAAATTATTGATGTCACCAATAAATGAATACCTGTTTCCGATCTTTGTCACTTCAATGCTCGTGAAGATCAGTGATGGCTGGCCTACCACGTTTATCTCTGTTTCTTCCTTTTCGGAAACATGGTAGTTATCGCCATTGAAAAATGAGGCTGTGAAAGATATGTTCTTCGGACCACTTGAAGATGCCATGGTGTTGAGCGTGATCTCCACTGTGGATTTGTTGCTTGCAGGTATGTTCCCAACGAAAATTTCTGCGGGGTTGAAAGAGACATTTTCTCCTTCGGGTTTGATAATTACATTGCTGACCTCATTTGGTCTTGTATTGATGATGTCGAGTTCTATCGTTGAGATCTCGTTCATCACCGTTGTTGGCATTGTTGCCATTATAAGCTTTAAGTTCCTGCCATCGATCTTGACCGGTATGTTGTAGTTAAGATCGTTCATATCACTGCCACCTACAAGTTCCATGGTCAGGAAGTGAACACCGTTCTCTGCTGTTTCTTTTGCACGTATGTTAAATGCCAGCTTTATGGTGTCCCGGGGTCCCAGAAGGCCGATATCGGTGTGCTCTTTGTTGAGGATCTCTATATCGTCATTACCTCCAAGAGCTATACTGGCAATGTAGGCATTCATGTCGAATGTCTTGTCATCCTCCTTGACATATATCTCGCCGTTTGCCATATTCTCTATGGATATGGTGATGGTGCCGGTATCTCCGGGCATGAGGACTGCGGGCTCCATGGAGTAGTCCACGACTACGGTCGGCCTGATATCTGTATCGGCTGCTGCCGGGGCTGTAAGAGCCAGGAGTAGCAACAGTGTTATGCTTATAATGGTCTTTAGTTTCACTTTATGCACCTATGAATTTGCTTGCAGTGTATAATACATAAAGTCCTACAGGCACCAGTACGGATATCGCTGCGTTCTTCACGCTTAGGTGTCTTGCATGGACAAGTCCGAATATCCAGATGTTAGCACTCCATAGTGTGAAAAGTATCCCCACTATCGCTAACATTTTCATTGTGGGATCATTAAGCATTGCCTGTTCCAGAAGTTCCGGGTTCTGCATGTCAAAGTTCTCTACTGAGAAAGATGTTGCCATCACGATGATACCTATGATACCACTTGCAATGAATGGGATTAATCCGTAGGCAACAACTTCGAGCACCCGTTTGAAAGTTCCTTCCCCTCCAAGGATGGATGAGATTGCATAGAATACGCCGGCATAGAACACCCATCTGATGATTTCACCAATAAATGCACCTATTGCTCCTGCAATTGCCCCTATACTTGCAAATGCTGCTGCTTCCGGGGGTAGGATTTCCATGATCTGTTTCGTCACTATTGCAGCGTTAATTGCGCTTAGGATTGCAATGAAAAGTACTATCAGAAGCGGGTTTTTCATTTCCACTTCGGTTTTCATTTTCTCTTCAAAAAAGCCGTTTGGGTTTGTAAGAACTTGAGTAAGTGTCATTCTTATTTATGTACGGGGCATTGTATATATTTATAATGGTTTCGTTTTTTCGTCAAGTATAATCTTATATGCTCAAAACATCCTCCAGCATGCTTGTCGCTTTATCATAATCAAGGCCTTCAATCTCTACTGTCTTTTTTGTGCTTCTTGCACCTGACCTTATACTGACACTGGAAGTATTTACTGTAAAGAAGTCTGCAATGCTTTCTATAAGTTCATCGTTGGCCTTCCCTTTTTGTGCAGCGGATCTGAGCTTTATCTCTATGCGCTCTCTCCACTGGTTGTAACCTCCGGGGAAACATACTTTCTTTGACCCTGGTGTCACTTCCAGATCGATGGTTATGCTATCTCCTTTATCCTTTAGCGCATTTTCAAAAGACATGTCTGTGACCTTTATGTGATATGATCGAGAAGATGTCGATAATGCTGTAGCCTGGCCCACTAACTCCGAAAGATCATCCTATTGGGATCCCCGCTGTCCCTTCCGGTTTCCCTCGTGTCAGGCGTATGTTGCATTATCGTATGTGCCGCATTGAGGTTGTCTGTACATTCACTGAAAGGCTCTGCCATATTCTCGTGCAAGGACCTTACAATGCGCCATGGAGTACTACAAGGTAGGGTAATATAAAGATGTCGTACTGTGGTGGTAATAATTCAGCAGGATCTTGTTCCGGAGACCGGGTTTGCATTGCTGGATATTGTTGGTATGTCAGTAAAATTTATGCGGCTGGATTATGACCTTGAAATGGTTGTCGGAAATGTCTGTGAAAAAACGACGAATTTGAAATGTATGGTGGCAATTTTAAAGAGGTAATTTAATAATAAAAGTCGCTGCATTGCATTTTCGGTTCTTATTTTAATTAATTATGAGGTATTTTAAAACCAAAATCATTATATATTACCTATCGGTAATAGCTAGCCTAGTCGTCACACTGGTGATAACATCTTTATATGTACCAATGAGATGATCACAAAAAATTGTTAACAAAAAAGGCTATATATTTTCCATGGCCTTTTTAAAAAATAGAATAATTATCTAAAATTAAATGCGAGGTAAATCACATGGCAGAACAGAACCCATTTGAAAATGCAAGAAAGCAGTTAAAGAAATGCGCAGACATCCTTGAGCTTGATGAAGGTATCCACGAGATCCTCAGAAACCCAATGAGGGAGATGCACGTATCCCTTCCTATCCGCATGGACGATGGTTCCATCAAGGTATTCCAGGGATTCAGGGTACAGTACAACGATGCAAGAGGACCAACCAAAGGTGGTATCCGCTTCCACCCAGAAGAGACCGTCGACACAGTCAAGGCACTTGCAGCATGGATGACCTGGAAATGTGCAGTTATGGACATCCCACTCGGTGGAGGTAAGGGAGGAGTTATCTGCAACCCTAAGGAAATGTCCAATGGTGAGCTCGAGCGTCTTTCAAGGAAGTTCATTTCAAGCATCTCAATGATCGTAGGTCCTGACAAAGATGTACCTGCACCTGATGTCTATACCAACCCACAGATGATGGCATGGATGATGGACGAGTTCTCAAAGTTCTCCGCAAAGAACCAGGCTGGTGTCATCACCGGTAAGCCACTCAGCATTGGTGGTTCACTCGGTCGTGGCGACGCAACAGCTCGTGGTGGTCTCTACACTGTCCGTGAAGCAGCAGAAGTTATCGGTCTTGACCTCAAAGGTGCAACCGTAGCTATTCAGGGATATGGTAACGCAGGTTACTTCGCAGGCACTCTTTGTGAAGAGCTCTTCGGATGCAAGGTCGTTGCTGTCAGTGACAGCAGGGGCGGTGTCGTGAACATGGACGGCCTCAGTGCAGAAGCAGCACATGCACACAAGATGGAAACCGGTTCCGTTGTCGGCCTCGCAGGAACAGAGCTAATTTCCAACGAAGATCTCCTTGAGCTTGATGTCGATGTACTTATCCCAGCAGCTCTTGAGCACGTGATCACACATGAGAACGCAGACAAGATCAAAGCAAAGATCGTTGCTGAACTTGCAAACGGTCCAACAACACCTGAAGCAGATGAGATCCTCTACGAGAATGGTGTACACCTGATCCCTGACTTCCTCTGTAATGGTGGTGGAGTTACTGTGTCCTACTTCGAAATGGTCCAGAACTTCTACATGTACCGCTGGAGCGAAGAGCGTGTCCACAACCGTCTTGATGCTAAGATGAAGAATGCATACCATTCTGTTCTCGATGCATCCAATGAATACAACATCAACATGAGAACTGCTGCATACGTTGTAGCTATCAACCGTGTTGTTGAGTCAATGTCAGATCGTGGATGGTTATTCTAAGCATTGCTTAAGAATTCAAAAATACCTCTTGGGTTTTGAAGAGATGGGTTTATTTATCCCCTCTCTTTTTGCCCGTATTGCTTTTCTACTCGTCAAAACAGATATAACTAACTTGGAAGATTAATGGGATTGTTATGAAGATCGCAATACTTGGTGGAACTGGTAATATTGGTAAAGGATTTGCTTTACGCTGGGGTCCTAAACATGATGTGATAATAGGCTCCAGAAGTGCAGAAAAAGCTATGGAAGTGGCAGCTGAATATACTCAGATCCTGCGTGATAGGGGCATTGATGCAACTGTCGTGGGAAAGGACAATAAGTCCGCAGCAGAGGATGCAGATATAATTCTCTTTGCAATACGCTATGAACAGGTGCCATCTGTCATTGAGCTGATAACTCCTGTCCTGAAGGACCAGATCGTAGTTTCCGTGGTAGTTCCTATGGAGAAGGATCGCTGTTACATCCGGCAGGATGATCATAGCAATAACCCTGTGACCATTAATGCGAAGGATTCAGAATACAATGCTGATTATTTCTGTTATACAAGTCCATCTGCAGGCAGTGCGGCCGAGGAAATGGTACATCTCTTGCCACAAAGCATTGAGCTGGTGTCAGCTTTCCACAATGTTCCTGCAAAGAAGCTTGCAGATCTTGACCTTGAACTTGATTACGATATCGCGGTTTGTGGAAACTGCATGCATTCCAAGAAAATAGTCTTCGATCTTGTAAGGGATATTCCGAATATGCGTCCTCTTGATATTGGTCCGATCGAGACCTCCGGTATGGTGGAGTCACTGACACCTCTGGTGATAAACATTGCCATACGCAACAAGATGCATGATGTAGGAATTCGCTTTGTTTAAAAAGATCCTAAACAGGGGTCCATGGTGTAAAAGTTGATGGTTTTTACCAGTGACTATATATCCTACTCCTGTCAATTATAGATTGGCTTCTGATAAGGGAAACTGAAAGATTCCGTCCGTCAATATAATTGGATTTCAAAAATATCCCCTCAAATAGGGATCTCCAGTTCCCTTCCTTTACTTATCCTTTTACATATCTATTATGAAAGGTTCCATCCATTTTTATATCAAAGGAATTTCCATTTTTTTACCAAAAACATGATATATGAATGGTAGGTTTTAAACAATAATATCATATTATCTGTAAGCAATTAGGCATAAATCAATCCATTGATGTGGGCGATTCAATGAATATTAATACCAAAGAAGATGTACTCAAGGCCATTGAGGCAAACAATGTTAAGTTTATCAGGTTGCAGTTCACGGACATCCAGGGTGTCGTGAAAGATGTTGAGATCCCGGTGACGCAAATAGAAAAAGCTCTTGTTTCGGGAATTTCCTTTGACGGCTCTTCTGTTGAAGGCTTTGTCCGTATTAATGAATCGGATATGGTCCTGAAGCCCGATGTCTCCTCATTTGCAATACTTCCATGGAATCAAGCTAAGGGCGTTGTTGCAAGGATGGTGTGTGATGTCTATCTGCCCGATGGAACTCCTTTTGTAGGAGATCCCAGATATGTCCTCAAGAAAGTTATAAAGGAAGCTGGGGATATGGGCTTTACACTTAACGTAGGCCCTGAGCTTGAATTCTTCCTGTTCGAAAAGGAAAATGGCAAAGCAACCACAATACCTCATGATTTCGGCAGGTACTTTGAGTTTGCACCTGCTGATCTTGCAGAGGATGTACGCCGTGATATTGTACTGACGCTCATGGAGCTTGGATTTGATATCGAGGCATCTCACCACGAGGTTGCTTTCGGTCAGCATGAGATCGATTTCAAGTATGGCGGTGCACTTTCCACTGCTGACAATGTAATGACCTTCAAGTATGTTACCCGTACCATTGCAAAGCTCAATGGATTACATGCAACCTTCATGCCAAAACCTATCTTTGGTGAGAACGGTTCTGGTATGCATGTGAACCTTTCCCTTTCAAAGAACGGGGAGAATGTGTTCTACGATCCTGATGGGGACATGCAGATCAGTGATGAAGCACGCTATTTTATTGGCGGATTGCTCAAACACGTTAAGGCGATTACAGCTATCTGCAATCCACTTGTTAACTCATACAAACGTCTCGTACCAGGCTATGAGGCTCCGGTATACATTGCATGGTCCGGTGCCAACAGAAGCTCACTTATCCGTATCCCTGCTGCAAGAGGCAAGGGAACTCGTGTGGAGCTCAGAAGCCCAGATCCTTCATGCAATCCATACATAACTTTCGCTGCTGTCCTTGCAGCAGGTCTGGATGGTATCAGGAACAAGATCGATCCGGGGGAGAACAGGGAAGAGAACATCTTCGAGCTTTCTGACAAAGGTCTTAGCGATCTTGGTATTGAGACACTTCCACCAACCTTGAAAGATTCTGCAAACTACCTTGCCGAGAACGATCTGCTTCGTGAGGCTCTTGGTGAGCACGTACACGAGAACGTCCTCCGGCTTGCAAGGGCTGACTGGGATGCATATCGTATTCAGGTACACGACTGGGAGGTCGAAAGGTATCTTAACACTATATGAGAGTACTTTAACTCTCATTTTCTCATCTTTTTATTCGGTGTGTTCGTTTCTTTTGCTGTTGTTTTTTCAATTTATGGCGTGGAATTATACTTGCAACACAAGAGTAATTGATATTGATTACACCCCAGCGGGCAGGAAAATTTAAGAGCCTTTAATGTTTAGTTCCTTTCATGACAGATGTGATGCTGATCTGGGATAATCCGCTTCTCTTTGAAAAACTGTTTGAAGAAAATGGCCTGAAATGCCAGCGTGTCCTTTCCACAGCCATTGGTACACCTTTTCTTCCTGCATGTAAATGTGTCATCGTCCCTACAGGGTTTGCCAATTCTGCATATACGAAGATACTTCCGGGAATTGAAAGGAACAGCAAGGCATTTGAAAAGTTCGTAAGTGCCGGTGGTTCACTCGTTGTCTTTGGAGCACTTGTCACAAAATATGAGCATAGCTGGTTACCAATGCAGCTTACATACATAGAAAAACACGGGGAAACACATCTTCACAGTGTGGATGAGCATGAGGCACAGTGCATAGTCGAGGATCCTGATCAGATGGTGGATTGTGACGGTTACTTCTCTGAAACAGATGGCAATGTCATCTTAAAGAATGACGATGATCAGGCTGTAATGGTGGTAAAAAAAGTGGGTGATGGGATGATAATTGCCACGTCAGTTCACGAGTTCCCTTCCCCGGGGTTCCTTGGTTGTGTCACGGGCAATGCCAGAAGATCAAAGATCTGATCATTTTATCTCATTGCGTATCTTTTCAATCTCATCCTGTGCATCCGGGATCCTCAGGATGAAAAGACCGCTGCATGGTTTTATGAACTGGAAAATGAGATCATTTCCTTTTATCCCTATGGGAATGGAATCCCCTCCGCGGAGGAGTACTCCACGTATCTTGTAACCGCCTTTGACGTGATAGACCTCATCACATTCTTTCTGGATGAAATCTTCACATTGTTTTGGTGTTCCTCCTTTCAGGAGGATCTCATAGGGTATATCGTTGATACATGCCATATTATACGATCTCGAGGTCACCAACACGAATTCCGCGTTCGACGATCTTTCCGACGATCTTCCCGCCCGTCATCTCTGCAGCCTTCTCAGCATCCTCTTCAGGAAGGATGATCAAAAAGCCCATTCCCATGTTGAATGTGCGGTACATCTCAAGTTCGTCAACATTTCCTTCTTCCTGAAGGAACTTAAAGATGTTACCTGGCTCTATGGGGTCAGTAAACTCGAATCCAAGGTCGGTAACTCTTTTGAGCTTCAGGAGTCCGCTTCCGGTAATATGTGCAAGTCCGTGTACGTCACATTCTTTTATTACATCGAGGACTTCCATGTAAATGCGGGTCGGTATCAGAAGTTCGTCACCAATGGTGGTCTCAGGGTTGTACGGGAACTTGTCGTGATATGAGTGTTCTGATCGATCGACTATATTCCTTACAAGGGTGTAGCCATTGCTGTGAACGCCGCTACTTGGAATTCCTACAAGGACATCACCAAGCTGGACCTTTTCACCGGTTATGATCTCATCCTTTTTTACCATTCCAAGGCAGGTTCCTGCAAGGTCAAATCCATTTATGATTTCCGGAAGGGTTGCTGTTTCCCCACCAACGATGGTCATCTTTGATATTTCTGCACCTCTGGTAAGTCCTTCTCCGATCTGGCGTGCAAACTCATCAGTATGCTCTTCAAGTGCAAGGTAATCTACGAAACTGATCGGTTCTGCACCGATGGCCAGAAGGTCGTTCACGTTCATGGCGATACAGTCGATACCAACCGTGTTCCAGCGTTTCATCTCATTTGCAATGAGCACCTTTGAACCAACGCCATCAGTTGCCATTGCCAGTGCATACTCCCCGAATTCAATGAGTCCTGCATAGTGGCCAATATCAGTGAGCGGAGCTCCAAGGCCTTCGCGTCTGTATGTCATTCCACTTGTCAGTGCTTTGATGGTGGATTCCTCTTTCTCGATATCCACTCCGGAATCTGCGTATGTAAGATGTTTATCACTCAACTTTGAAGGCCTCCTTTTATTGTCCGGATGTTTTCTTTGATCCGAGACCGAATTCCTGGTGCAGTACTCTTACTGCCTCCTCTGCATCCTTTTCACTGATCGCGAAGGAGATGTTGTGCTGGGATGAACCCTGGCTAATCATTATTACGTTGATCTTGCCCTTTCCGAGGGCTCCGAATACTTTTCCTGCGACGCCTGGTATGCCGTCCATTCCGGCACCTACCACAGCGACCACACAGACATCCTTGTCATAGGCTACTTCCCCTACAACACCCTTGTTGAACTCGGATCTTAATGCTTTCACAGCTTTCTTAAGGTGAGCATCCTCGACAACAAGGGACATGTTTGCTTCGGATGAGCTCTGGCTGATCATGATGATATTGACACCGGCTTTTGCAAGTGCGGAAAAGATCCTTGCTGCTGTACCGATAGCTCCTACCATCCCCGCTCCTGATATGTTGACTGCAGCCACTTTCCTGATAAGTGTCACTGCTTTTACCACATCTTCTTTTCGGGTCTGGTCTGAGACGATAAGTGTACCTGGATATTCTATATCAAAGGTATTCTTAACACGAACCGGGATGCCATGTCTTATGGCAGGTTCGATAGCACGTGGGTGAAGTACCTTGGCACCGAAATATGACAATTCCATTGCTTCGATGTAAGATATCTGCGGAATGCATGAGGCTTCAGGAACTATCTTCGGATCTGTTGTCATGATCCCGTGTACTTCTTTCCAGAGCCAGATCTCATCTGCCTGGATAGCAGCACCCACAATGGATGCCGTAAAGTCAGAACCACCACGTCCAAGGGTTGTGATGATGCCTTTCTTATCTTCTGCAATGAAACCGGTTATCACGGGGATAGAGGTTTCCACCCGAGTCGATATATTGTTCTCCACCTGCTCATAGCTTTTCTCAAGTGGCTGGGCATTTCCGTAATCACTTGTTGTGACAATGCCTGCTTCTCCACCGGTAAACGGCATTGAGTCCGTTCCAAGTGAGCGTATTGCTCCACTGATGATCGGCACTGCCAGGCGTTCTCCGTATGATGAGATGTAATCAATGGAACGTGGTGTCAGCTCACCGAGATAACAGATTCCGATAAGTGCTTTTTCAAGTTCATCTATACGGCTGTCGATGGTTTCGATAACATCATCAGCGATCCTCTCATCATCAATTGCATGGCCAATAGCATCATAGTGCTTTTTGGCAAGTTCTGTCATGAACTCCTTTATCTGGGCTACCTTCCCTTTTTGTGATGCTTCAGCTGCGTTGGTGAGCAGTCCGTCAGTAACGCCTCCGAGAGCAGAAGTTATGGCAACTACCTGATCTCCGGCATCCCTGTAACTGATCAAAAGCTGTGCAACATGACGTATCTTCTTCCCATCAGCAATGGATGTACCGCCAAATTTCATTACATATCTCATAGTCTGATCACGTTCTGTATTAGGCTTGATTTGGAATGTGGCTATAAACACGGCAGTGTAATATAAAGATTATGAACGATGGAGTCAATGTATTTATTTTTCCTTATGATAATTAAAAGAAAGAGTTGATCAGCTAAACTCTCTCTTGAAGAAAAATGCGGTAAGTGCAAGAAGGGCAGCGACTACAATATAGGTGAATGCAGTGGACTTTGTTATATCTTCAACTGAATCGGAAACTTCGCTACCGGCATTTTCGCCATCCTTGATGATGTCCTCAACCTGATCCTGTACGGACATGTTATCTTCAGATGCGGTATCTCCTGTCGAACTCGCTCCGTCAACTGTGAATGATGTCTCCTTTGAAGATACACTTCCATCTGTTGACACGGTTTCGATGATCACATCATGCGTCCCTCTGTCCAGTTCATCGGTAAGTGTCTGGTAGGTTCCCGCATCCACATCATTGCGGGCATCTATAATGTCATCATCAAGAGATATCGTTACCTTGGATGCATCCTTATCAAGCTCATAGGCTATGATAGCTTTCTCTCCATCTTTGATAACGTTTCCAGAAAGTCCCTGGATGCTGATCTCAACAGTACTTTCAATGTTCACATCTTCTCTTTGTGAGATCTCCTTCAGGAAGAGTATATGCGTTTCACTGCTCTCAAAGAAGTCATAGACATTTGCAATGAAGATCGTACGGACTTCCCCATCTACGTTCTTGTAGTAGCTGAACACATCTCCGGGTTCCATTTCCTTTACTTCTTTCACAACATGTTCGTTCTTTTTCAGCGTTACTGTAATGGTCTCTTCATCCACATCAAGGTCGGATGCAGAGAGAGTGTAGCCTTCTTCCAGTTCCATCTCATCTCCAATATTGACTGAATCCGATCTGTCATATATCAGGAAATCCTTCGTATCCCTGGTAGGGTCCCGGAACTGCTCGATCCTTATCTTTGTAGCTGTGTCCGTACCACTTGTAACAAGTTCTTTTGGTGTAACACGGAAGATCAGGTACTCCTCATCCTCATCGTCGTCATCCTCTGCTTCTATGGTCAGTATGTATTCAAAAGGATCATTTTCCTTTCCGGATCCTTCTCCATCTTCGACCAGTTTCCCATTGTGTCGTATCTCTACCCAGACATCCCCGTTGTCCTCATTGATATCAACGATCTCAAGTGTATATCCCTGAGCTAACGAGAGCTTTGTATCCCTTTCCACCACACTATCCGAGTAATGTATTATCGGTTCGCTCGGATCAAGGGATGCTGCCGGTGTTGCTGCAAACAGCATGACAAATATTGCTAGAAGTACAAAATATATATATTTCATTAAACCTCACCATTCACGAAGCACATTTAAACATTGTAGAAATGAGCATATTATCTTTATAGTTTTGTCGATACCTTCATTTGAAGGTTCCGTGTTTATTACAAAAAGAGGTGTATCATTGAAATATATTATTCTCATCGGCGACGGAATGGCAGATTTTTGCCTGGATGAGCTGGGTGGTAAGACTGTTCTTCAGAAGTCCAACACTCCGAACATGGATTATATGGCCAGGAAGGGACTGGCCGGACTTGCTATCAACGTTCCTGAAGGTCTACCTCCGGGAAGTGATGTTGCGAACATGTCAGTTATGGGGTATGATCCGGATGTCTATTATTCAGGCCGCGCTCCACTTGAGGCAGCCAGCATGGGTGTTCCTCTGGAGAAGAACGATGTTGCCTTCAGGTGTAACCTTATCACAATAGAAGATGGCAATATTGCAGATCATAGTGCAGGCCACATAACAAGCGAAGAAGCCCGGGAGCTTATGGAAACCATTGATCGTGAGCTTGGTGCCAATGAGCTGAGATTCTATCCGGGTATCAGTTACAGGCATCTGCTTGTTGCGTCCAATGATCTTGGCGCTAAAGCAGACTGTACTCCACCACATGATGTGATAGGCGGGGAAATGAAAGATCATATGCCAAAGGGTGAAGGCAGTGATGTCCTGTGCAGGCTGATAGAAGAGTCGATACCACTACTAGAGAACCATCCTGTCAATGAACAGAGGGTAAAAGAAGGCAAGAGTCCTGCAAATGCCATCTGGTTCTGGGGCCAGGGTTATGCTCCCTCCTTCCGTACATTCGATGAGCTCTACGGACTCACAGGTTCCGTTATCTCGGCTGTGGACCTGATAAAGGGTCTTGGGATATATGCTGGTCTTGACATTATCGATGTCCCGGGTGCAACCGGGTACCTTGACACCAATTATGTGGGTAAGGCTGAATATGCAATGGAATCCCTGAAAGAGAGGGACATTGTTGTGGTCCATGTTGAAGCTCCTGATGAAGCAGGTCATATGGGTGACCTGAATGCCAAGATGCAGGCGATCGAGGATTTCGATGAGAAGGTCGTGGGCACCGTTCTGCGTGCTGCAAAAGAGGACGATGAAGATTACATGATAGTCGTGCTTCCGGACCATCCCACACCGATCGTGCTCAGGACCCATACATCTGATCCTGTTCCGTTCCTCATTTATTCAACTCTGGAGAACGAGGTGGATAATGTGGAAACATTTGATGAGGATTCTATGAAAGAAGGTTCCCTTGGGATTGTCCGGGGATGCGATATCGTCCAGATGCTGATAAACAAGGCAAAACAGGCATAATTCCCTGTTTCCTTTGTTTTATATCGTCACTTTTTTAACTTTATTTGTCATATACTTTATTAATTAAATTTCAAGGAGTGGAATACATGAAATTTGGTTTAACGCGTAGGGGTCCCTCTGGATTATCCCGCTGGGATCCATTTGAAGAGATACGGCAAACACAGGAACATCTCAACCAGTTATTCAGGGAGGTTTCCCCGTTCGGAGGCTGGCCAGAGGGAAGATCGTTTTCTCCCTTGATGGATATAAGGGAAGAAGGCGACAATGTCATAGTTACTACTGACCTTCCAGGTGTTGACAAGAAAGATATCGATGTAAGTGTGAAGGAAAACATCATTGAGATCAGTGCAGAGTGCAAAAAGGAAAGTGAGTCTGAGGATGAAGGTTATACTCAGAGGGAGCGTACCTATAGTCGTTTCTCAAGATCTGCTGTTCTTCCATCGAATGTTACTGATGAAGGCGCAAAGGCAAAACTTGAAAATGGTGTGCTGACGATCACACTTCCAAAGACAAAGATCGAAGAAAAGCCGAAGATCATGATCGAGTGATCGATCATTCTTCTTTTTTGATTTCGAGCATTGGTTTGTTTGCGGCATCAGTCAGAGTTTTTCGTCATATTTTGCTCGGTCGGGGTAACTCTCATCATCGCCGCGAGTTTGTCTATATGGATAGTATTATTTATTTTTGATGCCATTTCATCTTCCGAGGTATCATATTGAGGATGGAACTGTTTACTGTAGATGGTTTGCCGCTTATCAAAAAGGGAGATGACCTTGCGGCTATGGTATGCGAACGTACGGAACTTGAAGACCATGATGTTGTGGTCATCGCTTCCACTATTGTGGCAAAGGCCGAAGGGGCAATGGTACTGAAAAGTGATGTGGTGCCTTCTGAACGTGCCATAAGCATTGCAAAGAAGCTCGGTAAAGACCCTGTACTTGTGCAGCTGGTCCTCGACAGAAGTGCTGATGTTATTGTGGAATTCCCTTTGTTACTTGTGGAGAACCTAAACGGGCACGTTAGCATCAATGCGGGTATTGATGATTCCAATGTGGATGCGGCTTATCTTCTGGAACTTCCGCATGATCCGGATGCCTCTGCAAAGGCCATAGGTGACAGGATCGCTGATCTGTGTGGCAGGGATGTCAGTGTGATCATAACGGACACCAATGGGAGGGCTTTCAAGATCGGACAGACCGGTGTTGCGGTTGGTGTTTACAACATGCACCCTATCATGAACTGGCAGGGGGAGAAGGACCTTTTCGGAAAAGAGCTTGAGATCACCGAGGAAGCGGTTGCAGATGAGGTTGCAGGGGCTGCAAACCTGCTGATGGGCGAGGCTGCAGGAGGAAACCCTGTGGTGGTAGTGCGTGGTTTTGACCTTCATACAAGGGACGATGTGAGTGTGAAGGAGATGTACCGTCCTGAAAATGAGGATGTAATAAGAAAAGGGTTAAGGTGCCTTCGTCAGTCTTCTGACTGAAGGTTCACCATTTCAACACCGGCAGCAGCGAAGAACTCCGGAGTATCGGTATCGGGGTATTGTGTGCTGAAGACAACTCGCTTGATGTTGGAATTTATAATCATTTTCGCGCACAGTATGCAGGGTTGGTGTGTGCAGTATACAGTTGCTCCTCCGATCCCGACCCCGTGAAGTGCTGCCTGTATAATGGCATTTTGCTCTGCGTGCACTGCCCGGCATTTCTCATGTCTGGTACCGGATGCAATGTTGTTCTGCTGTCTGATACACCCAATCTCAAGGCAGTGTTCCATGTTGCTTGGGGCACCGTTGTAACCGGTCGAAAGTATCCTTTTATCACGGACAATGACAGCTCCTACCTTGTTTCTCAGGCAGGTGGAACGCTTTGCGACCACCTCTGCGATCTCGAGGAAATATTCATCAATTGATGGTCTTTCAGTCATATATGAAAAGAAAACAGCAAGTAGTATATATAAGTTGTAGTGTATGAATTGGACATAAACCAGATATTGATAGTTGATATCTTTTCTGATAACGGAGTATCAAAAAATGGGATCCATTCTAACAGAATATCTTGATTCATTCATAAGGGGGCGTGATGACAAGCAGCTTATCACCATTCCTCTCGTAGTTCTGGCACTCTCACTATTAGTGTCATTGATAGTATTTTCAAGCACGGGTGCACCTGTAAAGCTCGGACTTGAATTTGAGGGTGGTACCATGATAGCGTTCGAGACGCAGGAATCCGCAGATGTTCTTGAGCAGGCATATTCTGATTATTCATTGGATGATGCCCGTAAGGCAGGAGATCGTGTTATCCTTCAGTTCGGTCCCATGGACAGTGAGGACCAGAAAGAACTCGAAAAGGATATAACTTCAAAGTATTCGAACGTCGAGATCAAGCAGATAGGCGCACTATATGGTAAAGAGCTTCAATCACAGGCATTGAAGGCAATTGGACTTTCATTCCTCGGAATGGCAATAGTTGTGTTCCTCATTTTCAGGACCGCTGTTCCGTCTATTGCAGTAGTGCTATCAGCAGTCTCTGATATTGCTATCGCTGTCGGTTTCATGAACCTGATCGGAATTGAACTTTCCCTGGGGACCGTGGCAGCTTTGTTGATGCTTATTGGTTATTCAGTTGACAGTGACATACTGCTGACAACACGTGTGCTGAAGAGAAGAGGTACCGTTAATGAGAACATCGGGCGTGCAATGCATACAGGTCTCACTATGACCACCACAACACTTGCAGCTCTTGTGGTGATGTACATCGTATCCACATTCTCATACCTTGTTACATCGTCAGCTTCCCAGGTCAACCTGCTTTCCGATATATCCATTGTACTGATATTCGGCTTGGTGGCTGATATCATGAACACCTGGTTGCTTAACACCGGTATACTGAGGTGGCATGTGAACCGCAGCAACCCAAGGAGGCGAAGAGCATGAGGGAAGAGGAAGTGAACAAAGGCCTGAAAAGCGATCTTCGGGTATGGTTACTGGTAGCAGCAGTTTTGCTCTCAGTCGTTATGATCCATCCATGGTACTCCTCTGATGAGGGTGCTACCACCGATCTCAATTACGGACTTGACCTTGAAGGCGGTTCATGGCTACAGATCAGACTCCAGGGTGCTGTAGCCCAGTTAGATGCTGATATTTCACAGACAGTGCCTGCAATTATTGAACCTGTTATCGGATCATCCATTGATGTTAAAAGCGTTACAGGGGATACGGGAAGTGGTTATTCTTCCGTTGGTACTACTGTTGTCTTTACAACTGATGCACATGTTTCAGATCTCCAGATGGACCTTGCGGGCATCGGTGAATCCGATGTTAGCTATTCGGGGAACACTTCAGAGATCATTCTTTATACTAACAAACAGACGCTTATCACCCAGTATCTTTCCAATTCACTTGATGCTGAGGTAATTCCTCTCTCACTTGGTGATTCTGTTGAGTACGAGATCCGTAAAGAGGTCTCACAGGATGATCTTCAGGTCCTGATGGATGCAGTAGGCGGTTCCATTGTGACGGAAGCAGATGGCACCCCGATATACCGTGAAGGTGTCAGGACCGAGACCCGTGATCTGACCCGTGATATTCTCAGTGACAAGCTGAACTCACTTGGTCTTAAGGACATACCTGTGCGTACCGTGGGTGAGGACTATATTCTTATTGACTTTGCAGGGACCGATCTTACAACAGCAAAAGATATCGTTGAAAAACCTGGTAAGTTCGAGATCCGTGTGCAGACACAGAATAATGAGACTGCCCATGTGCTATATGGTGATGCGATCGAGAAGGTTGGTGTTGTGACCTTCCACGACGGGCAATGGCATACTCCTTTCACTCTTAATGAAGCCGGTGCCCTGGCTTTGCAGAAGGTCGCCATTGAGACCGGTGCAACTAACGATCCAAACTCACACTGGCTCTACATGTATCTTGATGACAATGAGATCTATGGTGCCCCTTTAAGTTATTCGGCAGCTACAAGGCTTACAGAGTTCCCGATCTTTTCATGGGAAGCTTCAAGCGGTCCTGATGAGGATAGCAAGTTACAGGCAGAACAGCTTCAGATACACCTGCGTGCAGGTGCATTGCCTGTGAACGTGGTTCTTATGGGATCTGGACAGGTAGACGCAGCTTTGGGTGCACAGTTCAAGAAACAGGCTCTATTTGCAGGGCTTTTTGCACTTCTTGCAGTGGCTTTGGTCGTATTCAGAAGATACGGCAATAAAAAGATCCTGCTTCCAATGGTAGGGACATCCATTTGTGAGCTTATCATGATCCTTGGAGTTGCAGCAACGATCAACTGGCAGCTTGACCTGGCGGCGATCGCGGGTATAATTGCTGCGATAGGTACCGGTATCGATCACCTTGTGATCATTACTGATGAGGTGTTGTACGAAGGCAAACTGCCTTCTACAAAAGTATATCTTGAAAGGATCACAAAAGCATTCGGTATAATCTTTGCAGCAGCTGCGACAACTACCATTGCAATGTCCCCACTGGTCGTTATGGGATTCGGTGCCCTCAAGGGATTCGCCATTACTACCATTATCGGTGTGCTCATTGGTGTGCTCATTGCAAGACCGGTATATGGTAAGGTCATAAAGGTAGTTCTTGATGAAGCAGAGTGATCTGTTCCTTAAGAGGTGTTAATGATGAAGGATATGTGGACTGTGAAATACCGACCAGAGATGCTTAAGAATGTCCTGGGCAATGAGAATTCCCTCAACGCCCTTGGTCAGCTTGTTCATTCAGGTAATCTGCCCCACCTGGTGTTCCACGGTCCGGTGAACTCCGGTAAATCCTCTACTGCCTTTGCCCTGGCACGTGAACTATACGGCGATAGCTACGAGAACAATTTCACATATTTCAATGCATCCGATTTCTTTGATCAGGGAAAGCGCTATCTTGTTCGTGATAAGCGTTTTACCCACATTATAGGGACGGATGATCCTAAGAAGATCTACTCAAGTGTAATTTCCATTTTCAAGACCGTGATCAATGAATTTGCTGGAATGGGTTCCATTGATGCGGATTTCAAGATCATTTTCATCGATAATGTTGAGTCACTGGATACTAGTGCACAGCATGCCCTGCGTCGTATAATGGAAAAGTATACTCGCACCTGCAGGTTCATCCTATCCACTACCCAGCCTTCCAAACTAATCTCCCCCCTGCGTTCAAGGGGACTGGAACTATTCTTCACTTATGTTCCTGATGAGCAGTTAAGGCCATATATTGTCTCAATTGCAGATCAAGAGGACCTTTCTATTTCCGAAGATGGTCTTGATGCCCTTATGTACTATGCCGGAGGCAATGTCTCAAGGGCTTTACTGACACTTCAGTTTGCTAATATGAGCAAACCGGGTGCAGAGATCACAGGTGACCTGCTATACGAGGAATCCCTCTGTGAGGTATCTGACAACGTGACAGAACTTCATGCCGCAGCTATCGATCACGAGTTCCTGAAAGCAAGGAAGCTTATCGACACTCTTCTCATCGAGGAAGGTTTTACCGGTGATGAGGTCTTGCAGCAGTTACATTCGGTAGTACTGAAATCGGATCGTACCGAAGGTGAGATCGCAAAAGCGGTTTGCAGGATAGCAGATGCAGATGCAATGATCATCGATAGTGCAAATGCAAGGATCCATCTGGAATTACTTGTTACGGAACTCTATTGATCTCGGGTATTTACCATGACATCTGAAGCTGATGAGAATTTCAGGGCCGCATGCCGAAAGTTGCTGGATATGGTACTTGAGGGTAAGATATCTGGCAATCTACAGCTCAATGAGGCAAAAAAAGCTGTCAGCAAGGAGTTCAGGCTTTCTACGCTGCCAAAGAACCCGGACCTGATTATGGTGGGGACTGAAGAGGAGCAAAAAAAGGTGCGTGATACTCTTCGCCGCAAACCGGTCCGTACGATCTCAGGTGTTGCGGTGATCGCTGCCATGACCTCACCATGTGCCTGTCCTCACGGTGTTTGTGTTCCATGCCCGGGAGGTCCGAATTCTACTTTCAATTCTCC
Organism: Methanococcoides sp. AM1; assembly: GCF_900774055.1. Taxonomy (NCBI): domain Archaea; kingdom Methanobacteriati; phylum Methanobacteriota; class Methanomicrobia; order Methanosarcinales; family Methanosarcinaceae; genus Methanococcoides; species Methanococcoides sp. AM1. The sequence continues at coordinate 178,000 of NZ_CAAGSW010000002.1, forward strand.
GCAGAGCTATATGGGAAGAGAACCGGCTACAATGCGGGCCATGCAGCATGAGTATGATCCCTATCGGATAGTCTCAGGTCGGCTGTCCCAGCTAAAACAGATCGGGCATGATGTTGATAAAGCAGAGCTTATTGTCATGGGTGGAACCTTTTCAGCCCGGGCTATCGATTACCAGGAATGGTTCACAAAGCGTTGTCTTGAGGCGATGAACGATTTTTCCGGAACTGGGTGGCGTGATGACGTGCAGCTTATCGGAAAGACCCAGCCTTATGTCACGGTGGAAGATGTGCAGAATGCCAATGAGACCGCAGCTATAAGGAATACGGGAATTACTTTTGAGACACGTCCGGACTGGACGGATGTGGGGCACGTGGACCGTATGCTGGCACTGGGTGCCACAAAGGTAGAGATCGGTGTACAGAGCGTATATGATTTTGTGCTTGAGAGGATGAGGCGGGGGCATACGGTACAGGCTACTGTGGATTCCAACCGCATTCTCAGGGACAGTGCGCTTAAAGTCGGTTTCCATATGATGCCGCATCTTCCCGGGATGGATTCTGCAAGGGACCTTCGGGGTTTTAAGAAGATTTTTACGGACAGCAGGTTCATGCCTGATTACCTGAAGATCTATCCCACTCTTGTCACAGAGGGCACACAGCTTCATGAGATGTGGCTAAAGGGTGAGTATGAAGCATTGGACGATGAGGCTGCCACGGAGCTCCTCGCAGACATCAAGTCCATACTTCCCAAATGGGTGAGGATGCAGCGCATACAGAGGGATATTCCTTCCCCGCAGATCATTGCAGGGGTTAGAAAGAGCAATATCCGCCAGCTTGCAAAAGAGAGGCTGGAATCAAGAGGTGGCAGGTGCAGGTGTATCCGATGCAGGGAGGTCGGTCACAATGTCCTCAAGGGCAATGAACCGGATCCGGAAAGTATAGAGCTCACAGTAGAGAGCTATGATTCCTGTGGCGGGAAGGAACATTTCATTTCATTTGAAGATATGACGAACGATATCCTGATAGGGTTCCTGAGGTTGCGCTTCCCTAACTCTCCTCACAGGGATGAGTTACAGGATGCTGCCCTTGTGAGGGAGTTGCATGTCTATGGTTCCATGGTGCCTGTGGGCAGGGATGCAAGCAGGACCGACTGGCAGCATCGTGGATATGGTGCGGAACTACTGGGGAATGCGGAGAAAATGGCTTCAGATGCGGGTTATTCAAAGATTTCCATCATCAGCGGGATCGGTGTAAGGGAATACTATCGCAAATTCGGATACTATCGTGATGGTGTCTATATGTCGAAGGAAATTTGATCTTTATCTTGCAGATCGATGGGAATGTTTAAAACTGTTGTATTTCTGCATTTCTTCAATACATTTATAATGTGGTTGGATGTATTTCCTATGAAACCATCATTATGATGTTCGATCGAGACTTTTATAAAAATTACTCGGGGAGGTCAAAATGACCATTGATGATTCCAATGAAGAGATTGTGAAACTTTTGAAGGAGATCAGCGGTAAGCTGGACCGTATCCTTATGCAAGGTCCATCTGTGAAAGAGTCGGATGACGGTATCTTCGATGTACTGGATGTAATGACTCTGCTCACACTGCCTGATCATCTGCGTGCGACAGCAACAGCGCTATTCGAGCTGGGGTCAGCAACTGCTGAAGACCTCGCAGAGAAAACCCATAAGGAACGTGCTGTAGAGAGTAATTACCTGAATCAGCTTGTGAGGATGGGGCATGTTGTAAAGAATCGTTCAGGCAGAAAAGTTTACTTTAGTATAGGGGAAGGTCTGGGCAAGTAATTCCTCTTGTGCTTTCCAGAGGCTTATATTATCTACATGTAATATGTATCAATTTTTAAGAATACTCAATAACAGTTTCGTACTAATACAAATCAAGTACATTTGATTTCAACGCAAATCTTCTATGAAATACTATTATATAGAAGTTTATCGTCCTATCTCATAAGAATATTATCTGCTCACAGGGGATATAAATGGGAATAAGTATTGCAGTACACTCCTCAAAAGGTGGTTCGGGCAAAACCTCCTTTTCGATCAATCTTGCATTTGCTTATGCATCTGCCGGGAAGAGCGTATGCCTTCTCGATGCCGACCTTAAGGCTCCGAGTCTTTTTAATTACATGTTCCCTGATTCTGATTGCTGGCTGAACGATGTCCTTGAGGGCAAACGCGACATCATGGATGCGATCGTTGAGGTCGCTGATGGCAGAGTGGCCCCCGGCAAGTTATATGTGGGATATTGCAGCCCAGACATTGATGCAGTTCGTGATATGTTGGGCAAGGACCGCAAATGGCAATCAAAAGCTCTACAATATATAATGGCTGCAAAGAATAAATTATTCTCTTCCGGCATAGATGTGCTCATTATCGATACCGGTCCGGGTGTGGATTTCACATCGGTCAATGCAATAGCTGCAGCTGATTATGTTCTAATGGTGACCAAACCTGACAAATCTCACCAGAAATACATGGAGCAGATAATCGAAGGTATCTATCTTCCGCTCGGTAAGGATTACGGGGTCATTATGAATAAGTGCCATGATAATATGCCGATCCCAATATCCGGTTTGACAGATCATGATGTTCCTGTTCTGGTCTCAATACCCTGTCTTTGTGATGTTGCCACCAGGACTGATTCAGAAATCCTGACAGTTGCTGATCCTGAACATCCTTTCTCAAAAGCTGTTTTCACAGTGATCATGGCTGTCGAAGATTGCCTTTCCAATAAGTGAATTACTTATTATTGTCTTCTTCAAGCATGTCCTTCACGTCATTAACATAGCTGAGGACATCATCATTTTTTGCCTCTTCCACTTTATCCTGAAATGTTTCCGATTCCATGAGTGTGTTCTGGAGTGCCACTATCAGTAAAAATGTGATCGCAGCTGCTGCAAATGCAAGAGTTGTCCTTTCAATGGGGTAGATGGTTATGACTGATGCAAACATCTGAGGTGGTAGGTCAAAGAGTATTGCTGCACTTATGCTGCCCGCAAGATGATCTGCCAGGATTGCCATAAGTGCTGCAAGAAGCAGGAAAGTAAATTTGAATATGTTTGCATCCCTGTTCTTAAACTTGTAATAAAAAATGAGAAATGAGGCAAGTATAACAACATGGAACCATGGATAGTAGTATATGGTCCTTCCTGTTGGTGTGATGTACCAGAGCAGTATAAGAACTCCAAAAACTGCCATTGCAACTTTTTCTTTTCTTGTGATACAAAGGCCTGCCACTACAGAGGACATTGCTACAAAGAAAGGGGTAAGCAGATGGAATGTGTCCGGCGTTCCTTCTCCTCTTACTAACGTATGTCCCATAACAGCGGTAAAAGATACGATCATTCCCCAGAACGGACCAAGTATCATCCCGTTCAATGCACCGAAAGATACTACCGAACTTATCCTTGCTCCCTCTATGCCGATGAGGTTCTCAAAATCGGGAAACCAGCTTGCAAAGTATGTTATTATAATGGCTGAAAGAACATATAATGCTGTAAGTTTCCTTTTTTTTATGAGCTGGTTGTATATGTCAATGATCACAATATTCTATTGTTTCCATTATTATATAACCCTTTTATGAAACATCTGTCTTTTTTTGCATTTGACTCAAGCGTTCTCATCAGAAATGATATATATAGTCATGGCAATTTAGCGGATTGATAACTATGATGTTTATTGGAGAAGCACTAATTGGCGAGGCGCCAGAACTCGCACACGTCGATCTTATGATCGGGGACAAGGAGGGACCTGTTGGACAGGCATTCGCAACAGGCATGACCCAGCTTTCAGCAGGGCACACTCCTCTTCTTTCCGTCATCCGCCCGAACTTACCCACAAAGCCATCTACACTGATCGTCCCAAAAGTGACAGTGAAGAACATGGACCAGGCCTCACAGATATTCGGTCCTGCCCAGGCAGCTGTTGCTAAGGCGATCGCTGATGCGGTGGAAGAAGGAATTGTCCCGAAAGACCAGGTTGAAGACCTTGTGATCATCGCAAGCGTATTCATCCACCCACAGGCTGTTGACTACAACCGTATCTTCAGGTACAACTACGGTGCTACAAAACTTGCTCTTAAGCGCGCACTGGAAAATTTCCCATCCATCGACACTGTGCTCGAAGAGAAGGACAAGTCCTCACACGCAATTATGGGATTCAAGATATCAAGGCTCTGGGATGCCCCATACCTGCAGGTTGCACTTGACAACCCGAACATCGATGCTATCCTCAATGTGGTCAAGCAGCTTCCAAAGAGCGACCACCTTATCCTGGAAGCAGGTACACCTCTTATCAAACGCTATGGTGTGGACGTTATTAGCAAGCTGCGTGAGATCAAACCTGACGCATTCATCGTTGCTGACCTTAAGACTCTTGATACAGGTAACCTTGAGGCACGTATGGTAGCAGATGCAACCGCAGACGCTATTGTCGTTTCTGCACTTGCACCTATTGCAACACTTAACAAGGCTATCGCAGAGGCTCACAAGACCGGTATCTCCGCTGTCATGGACACACTGAACCAGCCAGATCCTGTAGCTATCCTTGAACAGCTGGACGAGCTTCCTGATGTTGTCGAGCTTCACCGTGCAATTGACATCGAAGAGACCGCTCATGCATGGGGCAGTATCGAAGGTATCAAGGCAGTTGCCGAAAAGCGCAACAAGAAGATCCTTGTGGCAGTTGCAGGCGGTGTACGTGTTGACACTATCTCCGCTGCACTCGGTGCAGGAGCTGACATCCTCGTTGTTGGAAGGGCTATTACCAACTCCAAGGACATCAAGCAGGCAGCTGACCAGTTCATTGAAGGTCTGAACAAGCCTGAGATCGACCAGTTCAGAGTAATGACCGATTTCTAAGCGTGCGTTTCATCGCACGTTCCCTTTTTTATGGTGGGGTATGAATGAAACCATTGATCGTATTGAATCTGAAGACCTATCTTGAAGGTACCGGAGAAGGTGCTGTCAGGATCGCTGAGGCCTGCAGGGCCGTAGGTGAAGCAAGTGGCATTGAGATCGCAGTAGCACCTCAGCTTTGTGATGTTTACAGGGTTGCATCCCAGGTGGATGTGCCGGTGTACTCTCAGCATATTGATGGTGTCGGTGCCGGAAGTTTCACAGGCCATGTTTTTGCAAGATGTGTCAAAGACGCCGGTGCAGTTGGTACACTTATCAATCACTCCGAGCGCCGCCTGAACCTTGCGGACATCGAGGCATCCATTACTGCTGCAAAGGAAGAAGGTCTTCACACAATAGTGTGTACCAATAACATCGCTACAACCGCAGCTGCTGCTGCACTGGGGCCTGATTTTGTTGCAGTGGAGCCACCTGAACTTATCGGCTCAGGCATTCCTGTTTCAAAAGCAGATCCTGAGGTGGTAAGGGGTTCAGTTACTGCCGTTGAGCGCATCGATCCCGATGTGAAAGTGCTCTGCGGTGCAGGTATCTCAAAAGGAGAGGACCTTAAGGCCGCAATGGAGCTTGGTTCTGTTGGAGTGCTCCTTGCATCCGGTATTGTTAAGGCCAAAGATCCAAAGGCAGCGCTTGAGGATCTGGTAAGCCTGATCTGATGCTTTAAATGAAGTTATACTAAAAAGAAGTAAGTGATGCCTTTTGGCATCCTTTTTTTAAATTTTTTATCCTTCAAGGAAATACCATCCGATCAGTAACAGCAATGAGGAGAATCCTACTTTTATTCCCATGGTAAGTTCCATATGGAGGTTGCGTGCAACCATGTTGGATATTCCGATAGGTGGTGGTGATAACAGGAGTGCTGCCAGGAACAATGAGATGCCTGATATGTAGTTGTTTACCACAATAATAAGGTAGAGCCCCGAAATACCCAGGTATATTCCAAAAATGGAGATTATCAAAAGTCCCATTTTGTAGAATCGAAGATATTTTTCGACACCTCCGGGAAGCATATTGGCAGTTTGCAAATTTTCAGTCTTTTTCAAAAGATCACCGCGATCAGTGTTTAAACGGAATACTAAATTTGTTTTCATTGCATAAATATCAGATGGAATCCTGACCCCTTATTCCGCAACCAAGCCCAACAAACAGTTTTTCGATGTCTTCCTGTACCTCTGCAACAGGCAGATCTCCGAGTATGGTAATGCGGTATGTAACACTAAGCCTGTCATCGGATATGCCTGTGTACGTGTCAATTATGCTTACAGAGACTATCCTTTCATCGCATTCGACCACTTTCTCGATGGTCAGTGGATCTGCTCCGGCAGGGATCAGGGCTGATATATCCCTGATGGGATGTGCGAGGTTATCGATCTTCCATTTTTTTAGTTCTGCATCGTTAAGCAACCTGATATTCTCTGTTCTCAGGGACACGGTCCTGTCTCCCTTTGAAAGCGTTACTGTTCGGGGTGTTACCTTTTCGATGATGCCAACATGAGTAACGCCGGAATAGTTATGCAGAAGTCCTCTTTCTCTTCCGACGGATGCTATCATTTCCTCGAACTCGGCTATCTTTGCATTGATCAGCTTATCGGACCTGTGAAGGGCGGATGCCGTATCCTTGAAATGGGCAGCTGCTTCTGTCATCTTTTTACAGAAGGCTTCTGTGTCCTCTTCCCGGACGATGTTCGAGAGTACATTGCATTCGTTGATGAATGCCTCATGAACTTTGAGCACCTGATCGTTCTTCATCTGGATATGGGCGTAAAGGTATGGGTTCTGTCCTAATATCCTGCCCACGAAGTCGACCATTATCTCATACACCGGGCTCATGAAACGGCGTGACTTGCTCACATCGAAATCAAGGCTTTTGAACGTCGCCCCGATGGTGATGTATGCAAAATGTGTAAGTCCCTGAACCACAGAGACGAACTGATCGTGCTCCTGTGGGTCGATTATCTCAATATGTGCACCGCTTTGTTCAAAGAGGTCGTGCATGATCGGGAACCATTTGTCACAACGTCCTTTTGTGGGGCTCATTATGACTATCTGGCCCTGTAATGTGGGGATAGAAGGGCCGAACATTGGGTGTGTTCCCAGGATCTCCACACCTTCGGGAGCGTATTCTCTCATGGTGTTGACGGGCTCTGCCTTGATGGATGTCAGGTCCATTATCAGGCTTCCTGATTTCATTTTCGGAGCGGTCTCCTTGATCACCCTTGCAGTGATGTCTATGGGTACGGTAATGACCACGACATCGGCTTCCCTGATCTCTCTGTCAAGGTCGGTGGCAAATTCCACTCCCATCTGGTCAGCGATCTCGGTCTTGCCGCTGCTTCCCCATACGATCACCTCATAACCGTGACTGAGGAAGAACTTCGTGAACCACTGCCCCATCCCTCCGGTACCGCCGATTATGAGCATTTTCATAATTTCAGGGCCTCCATCACAGTCTTTTTCATAACGTTCACAGGAGGCTTCACGCCGGTCCATATACGGAATGCTTCTGCACCCTGGTAGACCAGCATCATGATGCCCGTGACCGGTCTTGCTCCGGCAGCTTCGGCTTCCCTGAGCAATCTTGTCCTCAATGGATTGTAAACGACATCAAAAACGGTGAGATCGGAATGCATCTGGTCAGCGGTGACGATGGTGTCTCCTATGCAGGGGTCCATTCCAACTGTTGTTGTGTTGATGAGTATATCTGTGTCTTCCATGCACCTGTCCAGTACATCCAGCCCGAAGCCGTTGACCTTGCCGACCTCTGCTGCGAGGTTCATGGCCCTTTCGGGGGTCCTGTTGGCAATGTTAACCTTTGCACCGGCTTCTGTGAACGTGAAGGCTATTGCCCTGGCAGCGCCTCCTGCACCGAGTATCAGTACGTTCTTGTCCTGAATATCGACCCCGGCATCTTCGAGAGTCTTCTGTGCGCCGATACCGTCCGTGTTGTAACCTTTGATACCGTCCTTAAAATCGATGGTATTGACAGCTCCTATCCTTGCAGCAAGGTCGTCGGTCTCAATAAGTCCGATAGCAGTCTCTTTTAGCGGGACCGTTAGGTTCAATCCTCCAAATCCCATGGCCTTTGCGCCTTTTAAAGCCTCGCCAAGGTCCTGCTGCTTTACCCTGAATGCATGGAATGTACAATCCATTCCAAGTGCTTCGAAGGCTGCATTGTGCATGATGGGTGAGAGTGAATGGGCGATCGGATCTCCCATGACTCCGAATACCTGTTTCATTGAAGCATCTCCAGTGCTATTTTTAGTTCCTGTACTTTCAACTGTCCGGGTGCTACAGCGCTTGATACGCTGGCATAGGTAAGTTTTGAACCATAGCAGGGTCCTACGATCCGGGTGTGCTTTCCAAGCTGGCCCATTGCGATGGTGCAGACATTATTCTCACTTAATGTAATCTCGAGCAGGTTTAGAACATCCTGCATGCTGTTCGGCATCACTGCGAGTTTTGCGATATCGGCTCCTGCCTTTCTTGAACGCTCAAGGATATCCCTGATGGTGGCCTTGTCAGGCGTATTCTCAAAATCATGGGATGATATGATGACCGCTTTGCCCGCTTCATTAGTCTTTTTTACAAGCCTGTCACGAAGTTTTGGGTTTGCACTGAGCTCTACATCAATTGCGTCTGTGAAGGGAATTATCTCTTCAAGCAAAGTTATCCTGTCATCTTCTGAGCCTTCCCACTTTCCTCCTTCAGATTGTAACCTATTGGTTGCAATACATGGAAGTCCTGTGTCAGATCTAACTTTTTTGAGGATATCTTCTGCATCTTCAGGGGCGTTTATCCCGAGCAGGTCAAACCTGATCTCAAGGACGTCAGCACCCTGATCTGCAGCTGCCTTTGCCTGCATCAGAGGGTCCTCGTTGATAGCTGCAACAAGGGCTGCTTTCTTATCCAGATCGAAATTACCTATGCTAACCATGTCTCATTTCTCGATTATGGTCTCTTCAACCTTCATGCCGAAGTGACGTGCTCCTCCCTCGTAGTGTACCATCACTTCATCTCCGGGCTTAAGCTCGGCAATTGAGATAGGCTCCCCTTTGGTATCTACGAGTTTGATGGTCTCGGCATTCTGGAGTATGTTCTTAATGATGTTGCCCTCGACCTCTGCTTCAACAAGCATGAGTGGGCGTCTTTCTATCTTGACCCGGCCGACGATGCCTGCGCGCTGGTTGCCCTGTGCATCAACGATGGTAACGTCATCACCGGATTTGAGCTCGGAGAGGTATCTGGTCTTATCACCGACCTTCACGTATGCATGTACTGCTCCTGCGTTTACCCTGAATGGCCTGGATGCCACGTACGGGCTTTCCTCGGACTCTGAGTGAACAAGGAACATACCGCTTGCCTGAGAGCCTACGAGCATTCCCTCGCCGCGTGTCATCATGTTACAGGTATCGACACAGACGCGGTCACCCATTCCTACGGGCTCGACCTTTGTGACCTTTGCAGCGACGAGTTCCAGTGCTTCCACACCTGAGCTTTCACCTACCACTACAGTGGCCTTGATTGCGTTAGGATCTTCACTGTCAAGCAGGACACCTTCTGAACCATGCTCCATGGTCTCAAGGGCGAGCTTTGCTTCATCAGCATCCCGGACACCGGCAATGATCTGCACATTGCTGTCCTGAAGTCCTGCTATGAGGTTCTCAAGAGGGATGACCTTCCAGTCGGTACCGACGATGATCAGGAAATCACATTCTTTTCCGATCTGTGCTGCAAATTCCTCGTATGCCTTGTTCTGTATGACCACGTATGCGCCTACCGTAAGGCCTTTTTCCTTTAATCGGATGGCAGTGCTCACGTCAAGGGATCCGATAGGGTCAGGGGACAGAGGTCTTGTACCATCGCCTTCTCCTCCTTTCCCAACGACAACAACATCAGCGCCTGACTTATCGTCATGGGCAAAAGCAGCGACCTTGATGTCGCCAAGTTCTCTTACTTTTCCCACTTCGTCAGCGTTTACCAGCACATAGTTTGCACCGGATTCAAGTCCGGTGGTTATCCTGTCCTTGTGATCTTCCCAGTCGCCTTTGTCGGCTTTGATCCAAATTGTCTTGTCTTTCATATGTATACGCCATTTGCTTTCATCATTTAAGTGTTTGTAGTGCTTCCTCGACACTGTGGCCTTTGTGGACGATCTGTGTGATGGCCTGTGTCATCTTTATAGGGTCAGGATGCTGGAACACATTTCTGCCGATGGCAACTCCCCTTGATCCGGATTCCATGGCGCCGTTTATCATCTCAAGGAACTGCTCATCGGTCTCGGTCTTTGGTCCGCCTGCGATCACTACAGGTACGGGACATCCCTTTACAACATCCTTGAAGCTATCAACATCTCCGGTGTAGATGGTCTTGATGATGTCTGCACCAAGTTCTGCACCGACCCTGGCAGCGTGTGCGACCATTTCCGGATCATGTGGATCTGTGACCTTCTTGCCTCTTGGGTACATCATGGAAAGGAGTGGGATTCCCCATTCGTCACACTGTTCTGCGACGTATCCGAGCTTCTTGAGCTGGTCGGATTCTGTCTCTGAACCGACGTTCACATGGATGGATACTGCATCTGCACCCATTTTCATGGCTTCCTCGACCTTGCATACAAGGACCTTGTCGTTGGGGTCAGGTCCAAGTGATGTGGAGGCGCTCATGTGGACGATAAGCCCGACGTCATGACCGTATCCGCGGTGGCCGTGGTAAACCATTCCTTTCTGCATGAGGATTGCATCTGCACCGCCTTCGGCGACCTTGTTGATAGAATCTGCAATGTCTATTACTCCCCGAATGGGTCCGTCAGACATTCCGTGGTCCATCGGAATGATGACCATGTTCCTACTTTCCCTGTGCATGATCCTTTCGATTCGAATCTTTTTACCTATCTCAGCCATTTTATCACTCTCTTATTATCGCTATTCATTAAATCGTGCTAGTATGTGACATAGTAGCACAAACAACTATTTAAATCTTGTTATTTTATCCCTTTCTTTAAATCTGGAATAGCCTTATATATAGATTCATCATTACTGGCAATATCGACTCAACCCGGTGTGATTTTCATCATGAGAGAGTTAAAGATCCTTGTTATCAATAATTATGGCCAGTTCTGTCACCTTATTCACAGAACCGTACGCGATCTCGATATGGAGACGAAGATCATAGCGAACACAACATCTGTGGAAGATATTCTTGATCAAGACCCGGATGGAATCATCTTAAGTGGCGGTCCTTCAATGGATCGTGTCGGTCTCTGTCAGGAATATGTCGAGAGCATCGACAAGCCTATCCTGGGTATCTGCCTGGGCCACCAGCTTATAGCCAGAACCTTCGGTGGTCAGACCGGTTCCGGTGAGTTCGGTGGCTATGCGGAGATCGATGTGGAGATACTGGAAGAGGATGACATCCTCAAAGGACTTGGTCCGAGGACATCCGTGTGGGCTTCCCATGCTGATGAGGTCACGGTCCTTCCGGAAGATTTCCTGCACCTTGCACGCTCAGATGTGTGTGAGATCGAGGCAATGCGCCACTCCGAAAGACCCCTCTACGGCGTGCAGTGGCATCCTGAAGTTGCTCACACAGATAAGGGTGAAGAGCTTTTCATGAACTTCTTTGAGGTATGTGAAGACTACTGAAGCCTCACCTCCTGCCTTATCGCAAAGCAGGAGCAAAAAATTCCTTTCTTTTCCTTCTTTTTAAATTTCAGCGTTCCTGAATGTATCTTGCAGGAGCAAAGCATCCTCCTCCAGATTTGGACTTTCGCATATCACAAGACCTTTCACACCAAACTCCCGAAACGCTGCCATAAGGTCAGTATAATTGTAATCTGACTCCCGTAGTGCCAGATGGTTCTTTTCCCCTTTATCTCCGTATGCAATGCCGGAAACGTGACAATGCATATCCTCAAGTCCTTCCTTCCCGAGATATTTCTCCACCTTCCCGAGCACGTCCCGGAACTCCTCAAGTGTATTGAACTCTCCGCTGCTTCGTGCATGCAGATGCGAGAAATCTATACAGGGCATGACTCCTTCGATGGCTGACGCCATCATCAGGGTCTCCTCCAGATCGCCGAACTGTGTCGGTTTGCCGGTGGTCTCCGGGCGAAGTACAGCTTTGATGCCCTCATCCTCAAGCCTTGATGCAAGCCCGCCAAGCAGTCCTATTACCCTTTCGAACACTTCTTCACTGTCCTGCTTGTGGTAGTAGGCAGGATGGAATACAATGGATGATGCGCCGCAGAGTGCACCTATTCGTGCTGACTGGTAGATGCGCTCGATACTGGCATCGATCTTCTCGTCCTCTGCGGAATTGAGATTGATGTAATACGGGGCGTGAACGCTGAGTGCCACAGCCTCTTCTTCCGCTGTTGCCCTGACCCTTTCTGCCATGGCTTCCTTCATGCGCACTCCGCGCACGAATTCCAGCTCCATGCATCCCAGGCCAAGCTCACGAACGCGCTGAATCCCTTCGATGCTTCCTCCCTTCTTGGCACTAAGGGGTGTCCCTGCAGTGCCGAAAAGTAGCTTCTTCATAATATCCCCAGATGGATCCTGAGTTCTTTTGCCCGCTCTTCCGAGACTTTCTCGGTCAGCAGGTCAAAGAAAGAATCAACATCCTCATCCTCAAGGGACCTGATATCCTCCTTGCCTTCCATTGCAAGCATTGCAAGGTATTCAAGCTCCTCACTGTCAAGCCTCTCCAGCCTCTCCCTGAAGTCATCTGCATCCTCTGCGATCTTGTGGGATATAGGCCTGAGTATGAAAGGGTAAGGGTGCCCCATCTCGGACATATGGGTCCCGCCATTCTCCGGTGCAAGCTTATTGAAGATCTTCTTATCCATGTCTGAAAATTCTCGTCCCATGGAATTTGATTATGTGGTATGTGGTATAAAATAATGTCTTTTGTGATGAATTTGTATGTATCTGTATATGTATATATAATTCATAAGTTTATAAAAATATTAAATTAATTCGTTTATGCACGAACTTATTTATTCTGAGGTTTGCTTCCGCTTGGTTTGATGCATATACCTACTTCTCATTAGGATGTATTTCTTCCATAATTGATAGCATGAGGCCACTTCTGTCTGTAGTTTGACCAACAAATAAGTTCTGTTATCATAAGCCTTTATATAACATGGTTTATAAATATGCACTTTGGGAGGTTGTGGGTGATGTGCATCTATACAATTATTATTATTATTATTATTATTATTAAAATTGGGATTGAGGTGTGACTATGAATGTTGTGGCAGCCATTCCTGCATATAATGAAGAAGTTAATATTAAGCACATCATTAAAAGAACGAAGCTCTATGTGGATCACATAATCCTTGTTGATGATGGAAGTAGTGATGCGACCGCCTATATTGCTAAGAATATGGGTGCAAAAGTGATCAGGCACGGTGATAATCTGGGCAAGGCCGCTGCATTGCAAACAGCTTTTGAAGAAGCGAAAAAATTAAATCCGTCTGTGCTCGTGACCCTCTATGCGAACGGTTTTCACAATCCTGACGACATTCCTGCAATATTGAATCCTGTGCTTTCCGAGGATGCGGATGTTGTGAACGGTGCCTATGTTACTTCATCAGGTGTTGGCTTTGGTACTACGTTTGAGGATTTTGGAGAAAGGGGCAAGGGTCAGTTTTTCATGTCCAGTGGATTCCGTGCGTATTCGTCAAAGACACTCGATGTTTTCAAGTTTACAAAGGGCGATAATATGATTGAGCTCGAGTTGATAGATGATGCTATCAATTCCGGCTTTAAGGTACATGAGGTGCCTATTAAAATAATCGATCCGGTCAAGAGGGAGTTGCTGGCAAGCAAACGCATAGGTGTGGTAGTGCCTGCGTATAATGAAGAGAAGCTTATAAAGGCTACCGTTGATGGAATTCCCCATTACGTTGACCGGATCTATGTGATAAATGATGCTAGCACTGATAATACTGCAAAGGTCCTGGAGGCATTGAACGACCCGAGGCTTTTCGTGATAACACACGAGATCAATAAAGGTGTGGGTGCTGCAATTGTCAATGGATATAAACAGGCACTAAAAGAAGAGGTGGATGTCGTTGCAGTCATGGGAGGGGACAATCAGATGAACCCTGCCCAGCTGCCAAAACTTCTGATGCCTATTATCGAGGGCAGGGGCGATTATACCAAAGGCAATCGCCTGTTTAGTACGGAGTATCGTGGAGGCATGAGCGGATTTCGCCTGCTAGGTAACTCGATGCTCACGTTCATCACGAAGATCGCCAGTGGGTACTGGAATATCATGGACCCTCAGAATGGTTATACCGCTATCTCAAAGGAAGCACTGGGAGAGATCGGCCTGGATGAGATATACACGTACTATGGTTACTGCAACCACATGCTTGTGAGATTGAATGCTTTTGGGTTCAGAACCCTTGACGTTGTTATGCCTGCCAAATACGGACAGGAGAAATCAACGATTAAGTACGGTCCGTACATTGGAAAGGTGTCGACGATGCTGTTCAGGAAGTTCCTCTGGAGGCTGAAGATGAAGTACATGGTACTAAACTTCCATCCACTCGTCCTGTTCTACATCCTCGCCATGGCATTTCTTCCTGTAGGTGTGCTGTTTGGTCTGTCAATGCTTATAGCTACTCTAATGCACTGGCCGGTATCTGCGAACCTAGTAATTCTGGATGCTTTGATCCTTATATCAGGTACTCAGTTCCTGTTATTTGCAATGCTGTTCGACATGCAGGAGTCTGAAAAGGACATGCGAGGCTCAGGTTCACGTTCTGTAGAAGGTGAGATCGAATGATTTCACTCTTGTCTGAGATATTGCTGTGTGGTGATCTCTGATGTTGAGTATTGATGAGCATGATTTCACTATCCATAAGTTTCAACTCCTCTGTGAGGCAATAGTGGCAACTTATCCAACGGTCACAATGTCGGAATACATGAATAAGGAGCATCCTGCCAGGTTCGTGTTGATGCGCCACGACGTTGACCGGATGCCAGGACATGCACTGGAAACCGCTCGAGTCGAGCATGAGTTGGGCATCAGGGCAACGTATTATTTCAGATCAATCAAAAGTGTGTTCAAGCCAGAAATAATGATGCAGATACAGGATATGGGTCACGAGATCGGTTACCACTACGAGACATTAAGTGAGGCAAATGGAGACCCGGAAAAGGGGATAGAATTGTTCCAATCTCATCTTGAGGATTTCAACGATGTCTGTCAAGTAAAAACAATATGCATGCATGGAAGACCTCTGTCGAAATATGATAACAGGGATATGTGGAAAACTTACGATTTTAAAGATTATGGTATCATTGGTGAAGCCTATCTCTCTGTAGGATCGGAATTGAATTATTTTTCAGACACAGGCAGAAGCTGGAACAATAAGAATAGTTTGAGAGATTTCATTCCCAACAAGATAGAAGATTTCACTGCTGACACGACGGATGACTTGATCGACCTTATCGAGAGTTGCGAACTGGAGAACCTCTATATCCTTGCACATCCGGAACGCTGGTCATTGAATATGGTTGACTTGGGCTTATACTGTGGTATGGATATGGCGGTCAATTTGGTTAAGAAAGTTTTAGCTGCGGTGAGAACATGAGGATCCTATTCAATATGGCACATCCCGGACAGGTTCACTTATTCAAAAATGCTATCTGGGCCCTTGAAGAACGAGGACACGCTTGTAAGATCACCACGGTTGACAAGGACGTATCTTTACATTTACTTAGGGCATATGGATTCGAATATGATGTTGTTGGAAGTGCAAAACCATCCTTATTTTCAAAAGCCACGGAGCTGCTGAAAATAGAGTATAATCTGTACGGGATAGCAAGAAAATTTAAACCTGATATTCTGGTTGGCGGTGTTGGTAATGCCTATGTTGCACATGTAGGAAAGATCATCCGGAAACCTTCTATCGTTTTTGATGATACTGAGCACGCAAAAATAGAGCACACGATAACTGATCCTTTTGCATCTGTTATATGCACTCCGTCCTGCTATCGGCTTGATCTTGGAGAAAAACAGGTACGATATAATGGTTATCATGAACTGGCGTATCTTCATCCGGATTACTTCACTCCAAATCCGGAAATCCTCAGTGAACTCGGACTTACAGAGGATGATCCGTTCATAATTCTAAGATTTGTTTCCTGGGAGGCCAGTCATGATAAGGGTCACAGGACACTGACATTAGAAGACAAATTCACTGCTGTTAATAAGTTAAAAGAATACGGTCGTGTCCTTATTACTTCTGAAAATAAACTCCCTCCTGAGTTTGAAGAGTATAGGATCACTGTTTCCCCGGAAAAGATGCATCATTTGTTGTATTATGCGACTTTGCTTTATGGGGACAGTTCCACCATGGCTTCAGAGTGTGCAGTTCTAGGTACCCATTCTATTTTTTGTGATTATGCAGGAAGGGGCTATACGGATGAAGAAGAAGAGTTGTATGATCTGGTCTACAACTTTTATAATGAAAATACTATGGGTAAAGACTCATTGAAAAAGGCATTAGAGTTATTGAAAGATCCGGATCTGAAAGAAAAAGGAAGGCAGAAAAGGGATATTTTGTTAGCTGATAAGATCGATGTTACGAAATTTATGGTAGAATTTATGGAAAAGTATTCTAAGAATTGAATTCTATTTCATAAAGGGGGTTTAATCTGTGTTTCATGTTCCATTGTTTAAATTTGCACATATGCTGGGTGACTATCGTTTCTTATCGATGTACAATTCTGCTGTCAGGTCACAATGGTATTCTTATCCTGATCTGAAAAAAGATCAAGAAGCTAAGCTTCGAAACCTGATTTCTTTCTCTTATGAAAATGTTCCTTATTATCACAAATTATTCAAAGGTTTGAATCTAAGGCCTGAAGATATTAAAACAATAGATGATCTGGAAAAACTCCCTGTTTTGAACAAAGAGATTATCATGGATAATTGGGAAGATTTCAAACCAGTTAATCTGAACAAAATGAAATATTATTCTCTGGCCACGGGGGGTTCTACAGGTACTCCCTTCCCATTCAGATTATTAAAACATGATCGTTTTATGTCAGGAGCAATGCTCTATCGCGGCTGGGGGTATGGAGGCTATGAGCTTGGAGATAAGATGGTATTTCTGGCAGGCATTTCCCTGGGTGTTGATGGTAACTCACGAACTGTAAGTAAAGTACATGAAATTGCTCGCAATATTCGTAGATTATCTTCTTTTGACATGGGCAACGAAGACATGCACAAATATGCGAACACAATACGTTCATTTAATCCCAAATCAATTCGTGCGTATCCTTCATCCATAGATCTATTCGCATCATTTGTTGAAGATAATAGTATTGATCTGCCTAAAATTCCTACGGTCTATACGACTGCAGAAAAACTGTTCCCAAATATGCGTGATCATATCAGTGATGTCTTTGACTGTGAGGTTTATGATGCTTATGGCCTGAACGATGGTGGAGTAGGTGCATATGAATGTTCTGAACACAATGGTTTACACATTGATACAGAACGGAGCATCATGGAAGTTGTTGATGATAATGGATCCCAAATGTCAGATGGTATTGGAAATATTTTGGCTACAAGTTTACATAACTGTGCCATGCCTTTTATAAGGTATGATACAGGGGATCTGGGCCACATTATCGAAGATGAATGTGGTTGTGGCAGAGGGTCGAAACTATTAAAGGAAGTAATTGGTCGCTCGGCTGATATGTTCATTACTCCGGAAGGTAAGCAGGTTCATGGGTACTTTTTAATGTATATCTTTTGGCAACATGATGCTGGTATCAAAAAATATCAAGTAATTCAGAAGCAAATAGATAGAATCTTGATAAAACTAGTAGTTGATGATAATTTTAATCCAGATAATCTTTCCCTTATTAAGAGTTTAATACAATCTAAATCATCTTCCTGGAATGTAGATTTCGAATTTGTTGATTCGATTAAAAAAACGAAGGCTGGGAAGTATAAATTCATTGTCAGTGAGTTGAAATAATGGCACTGAAAAATCTATTGATAATAACTAATAATTTCCCTAATCTTTCTGATACCTACGTTGCTGAGATATTTGTAAAAGAGCAATTAAAATATATCCGCAAATATTTTGAGAATGTTTATGTGATCTCTCCTGTTGCTTATGGCATGGAATTTGTTAGAAAGGCGCATTTCGAAGATTACTCTTTTGATAATGTTCATGTTTTTTTTCCCAGGTATTTTAATCTACCTTTTTTTTATAAGTATCGAAAGGAGTTTTGGGTAAAATTTGAAGCAAATGCGGTTTTTAAGTTATTGAAAAAACAAAATATTAAGTTTGATATAATTCATGCTCATTTCACCTGGCCATCTGGTGCAGTTGCAGTAGAATTAAAGAAAAAGTTTGGAGTGCCTGTGGTTATCACAGAACATACGTCTATTACATTTCAGAAAGCGATAGATCGAAAAGATCCAATATTTATTCATTCATGGCAAATGTCTGATGCAATAATACGTGTTAGACAAGGTGATATCTCTCTTATGGGGGATGTAGGAATTGATCTAGAGAAAGTACACCATATTCCAAATGGTTATGACCAAAAAAAGTTTTATCCTTCAGATAAGCAGCTATGTAGGGATAAACTTGGCTTACCAGGAGATAAAAAAATAATTCTCAATGTTGGGAATTTATATGGTGATGTGAAAGGTCATTCTTATTTGATAGAAGCTATGGAAAAAGTTGTCTCCAGAAAAGATGATGTGTTGTGCTATATTGTAGGGGATGGTATCCTTAGGGAGAAATTAGAGAAGCAAATCTCATCATCCAATTTACAAAATTATGTGAAAATAGTTGGTATTAAACCACACCATGAAGTGCCTCTCTGGATGAATGCTTGTGATATATTTGTGTTGCCAAGCTTGAATGAAGGTAATCCAACAGTTCTAGTTGAATGCTTAGGCTGTGGTAAACCATTTGTAGGAACAAGTGTTGGGGGTGTCCCGGAAATTATAACGTCTGATGATTTTGGATTTCTGGTCAAACCTGGTGATTCCTTTGATCTAGCTGAAAAGATAGATCTTTCTTTAGACACAAATTGGGATGGAAATAAAATCATTGATCATGCACAATGCTATAGTTGGGAACACATAGCAGAACAGATTTCGGATATTTATGTCGGCCTCAACTTATAATGTCTAATTTCTTAGTGCAAATTAATATACTTTCTATAACAAATTATAATTAAGCAAAATCAACTAGATACAATTGAATATCTTAGAAATATTATATTTGGGGAATGGGTACCTATGAATTTATTAAAATCAATTACAAATCGGGACAAAACTTTAGTTGAAAGATTTGCTCTTAGTTGGCCCTATTTGTTAACTGGTGTTATTTTGTTTGGTCTCCTTTTTGCTTTTTGGATAGGGAGGCCTGATTTTGCAATTAGGGGTCTTGTTATAGCAATTCCAGGTATAATTGCAGCAAAAGTTCTAACTAAAATGTATAAGAGTGAGGCGAAAGAGGCAAGTCTCAATTTTGCCATGAATTTCGACCAAAAACGCTTATCAATTATTTTCTTTATTCTTTACGCTTTGAGTTCGATCATTGTAGTGATCTCATCGGTCAGACCATGGTACTATTTCGTAATTATGTCTTTACTTTATACTATCATTCTTTTTCAAATTCTCTCGAAAGAAGTAAATCAATATCTGGTTTTATCAGAGATAATTTTGTGTATGGTCAATTTAATTTATAGTTTCACTTTAAAGAGTCATTTGTATTTTGGTGCCACTGATATATTACCACATCTTTTCATGTCTCAAGTAACCTATTTATCCGGACACACGGTTCCTGAATTTCTAAGTGTTGGTTATGCGAAGTTCCCTTTGTTTCATATTTTGATATCACAGGCTTCATATTTGTTAAATTTAGATATAAATGCGACCTATTTTTTGATCAGTCCTCTGATATTCTCAACTGTAGTTCTTTTTTTGTATTGTATTTTTTTAAATACCACTAAAAACATTAAATTATCTCTGCTTTCAGTTGTTCTATTTTCAACTCTGAGTACAGTAGTTTATTACGAAATGTATATGATAACCAGGGTTGTAGCATTTATTGCATTTTTATTATTGATGTATTTGATCTATAAGAATTCAGAGAAAAGAGACCCTCGATTGAAAATATTAGGGATAATTGTTACTATTTTTATAGTACTTGTTCATCAGGTGTCGACCCCTCAAATAATCATTGTAATGGCATTATTTTTTGTCTCTGAACTTATATTAACGAATTTGACTGGTTTAAAATCTAAATTCCACGATAATAATTATATTTTGTTATTAATTGTAACGTTCTTAGCCTATTGGTTTTATGTTGCATATTCATTTATTTTTCTGGCACTGACCTCCAGAGTGGCTTTTGCGTCCACAGAACTTGCAATAAAACAGGACATTAAGGTCGGGTTAGAGTGGATATTTATTTCTCAAAATGTTGACACTATGATCGTTTCTCTCTTTGTTTTTGTTGGGATCGGAGCAATTTTTTGGAAGTATGGGAAGAACTATGCTGCAGTTTTTACTATGGTTTCATTATTTTCTTTACCATTGTATTTGCCAAATCCACTGCAAACTCTCTGGCAAACAATGACCCTCTTTAGATTTGACCGTTTTATGTTACTTGTAAGTCCATTTATAGCTTTTTCAATGGCTGCTGGTCTTCTCTTTTGTTACAATTTATTGGCATCAAAGAAGAAAAGGGTCTTATCTGCCGGTTTAATAATCACAATACTTTTTTCAGGTTTTGTGTATCCATCTTTAACAGGCGGTAGTCCGGAATATGATGAGGTTATTTCCAGTAGAACCTATTTCTATTCAGATGAGCTAATAGGTTTCGATCATGTTTTCGATTCTGTTCCGGATGATTCAAGGTTATATACAGACTACCCAACTTCAAGACTTTTTGCTAACCGTAAATTAAGTGAAACTGACAATCTTGGGATCAAGTATTATAGAATTGTAAACTTCGATGTTTTGAACTTCAATCTCACAAATGGTTATTTTATTTTGAGAAATACTGATCTAGATAGGGGCTTAACATTTGAGCCGACGGTAATTAGGGGCGATAATAGTTTTGAATGGGACAACTTAAGTTCAAATTTGGAAACCAACAATAAAATTTATTCAAATTCAGCTATTAGTATTTATGGGGCATTTTGATGAAATATTTAAGGCGGGTGTTTGCAAATGATCAAAACCAAATCTCGAAAAAAGGTTTGATCATTTTTATGGAGACAAAGGTGTCTTATAGTATCGTTCAATCCTCACGAGCTTTGCATATCTTCCATGAGATCAAAAAACATTTGCCGGATACTTATTTAATGTTGCAGAAGAACGAACAGGATGAAGTGGTCTTGGATAATTTAATACAAATAAAACCCATAATACCTATTGGCGGGAAACTCACTTTATTGAAGGGGATTTTATTTAGACTCCAAATGTCCTTGCAAATATTTCATTTTCTTCTCTCAAAAAAGATCGACTATGTCATCCTGAGGGGCTATGACACCATTATATTATTTCCATTTTTAAAAGTATTTGACATAAAGATATATTATGATTTTCACGGAAGAGGTCATCTTGAATTATATCAACAAAAGCGCTTCTTAAGAGGACATGTAGTTAAATGGTCTCAAAAGATTATTTTAAAACATTGTGATAATATAATTGTTGTAAGTGATGGGATAAAATCTCAGATTGAAGAATATGCTTATAAGTGTATTTATTTGCCAAATGGTGTTGATGTAGACAAAATCAAATCGATCGACTCTGAGTGCCCTGTAAATATTCCGGAAGACAAGAAAGTTATAGGTTTTATCGGAAATTGGGAACAGGTAATGAAAATTGAAGATATATGTGATTCAATTGATTATCTGAAAGATGTGGTAGTTGTGATTGTTGGGCAAGGTTACCATTACGAGAAAATTTTCAATAAATATGGTCAAAAGCAAAATATAATTTTAACTGGTCGTCTTGAATACAATTTGGCGATATCACTATTGAAACGGATGGATATTTGTATTGTTCCTTATGACAAAAACTTCTATATGTCGAAAGTAAAGGATTTTTTCTCGAATAGGAAAATATCCGAATATCTTGCAGCAGGAAAGCCAATGTTAATTGCAGATATTGAAGGAATTCCCGGATATCTAAAAGAAAATGTCAACTACATAAAATATGAGTCTGGTAATCCTGAAGATCTGGCTAACAATGCAGACCATTTAATGAACAATCCGGAGTTGTATTCGAAAATATCTCATAATAACAAAATATTGGCAAAAGAATTTGATTGGGAGCAAATTGTAAAAAAGTCCGGAATTTTAGAAGATATGTGAGTGATGAACGTGCTATACAATTTTGAGCGCTTGATAAGTAACTTTTGTTTAACAATTCCAAAACCTCTCAAATAATGGTGGTTGTAATGATCAAGACAAAACAGCATTATCATTCTTATTTAAAAGCAGATAAGGTGGCTTTAGGGAGGAACAGTAAAAAACCCTTTTTTGCTGATAATATCTGGAAATTTGAAAGATTGTTAAGGAAAGTAGAATACTATCACAACTGTAAAAGCTCAATACTTTGGAAACCGTACGTTCTATTTTTAAAATGGAGATATCATTTAATGAGCGTTAAATTGGAATTCACGATACCTAAAAATGTTTTTGGTCCTGGTTTAAGTATTGCTCATATTGGGACCATAGTTGTTAATAACAATGCCAGGATTGGATCGAATTGCCGACTCCACACATGTGTAAACATTGGGACCAAGGCAGGACATTCCGGTTTAGCACCTAAAATTGGAAACAATGTTTATATTGGTCCGGGTGCCAAGATATTTGGTGATATAGAAATTGCTGATGGAATTGCAATTGGGGCAAATTCTGTTGTTAATAAATCATTTTTGGAACCCAACATTTCAATTGCAGGAGTTCCAGCTAAAAAAATAAGTGACAAAGGTTCCGAGGAATTGTTGATAAAATCAACCGAAATTTTATAATTTAAATCTTTAAATTTGTAGATACCATTATTTCACAATATTGAAACTTTTAAATTTGATTAAAGGCTAAATTTGATTAAAGGCTAAATTTGATAATACATTCAAAAAGTCACATTTGTCAGTATGGGGTTTTATCATGAAGATCTTATCAGTTATCGGTGCTCGGCCACAGTTCATAAAATGTGCTCCACTTTCCCGTGAACTAAGAAAATCTCACGAAGATATACTTGTTCATACAGGACAACATTACGATCATAATATGTCTGATGTTTTCTTCAAAGAACTGGGTATTCCAGAACCTGATTATAATCTTGGGATCGGTTCCGCTACACAGGGTGAACAAACAGGTAAAATGTTGACCGCGATCGAGAAACTTCTAATCAATGAAGGACCTGACATGGTATTGGTATATGGTGATACCAATTCTACGATTGCAGGTTCTCTTGCAGCTTCCAAACTTCATATCCCTGTAGCTCACGTTGAGGCTGGTCTTCGATCATTTGACCGGACTATGCCTGAAGAGATCAATCGCATAGTTACAGATCATGTCTCAGATCTATTGTTCTGTCCCACAGAAACAGCAGTAACAAATCTTGGGAACGAAGGTATTACTGAAGGTGTTCACAACGTTGGTGATGTGATGATGGACGCACTTCAGTATAATATAAAGATAGCAGGGGATAAGTCCACGATACTTGATGATCTGGGTCTTTCTCATCAGGATTTTATGATTGCAACTGTACACCGTGCTTCAAATACAGATAGCATTGAAAATCTCTCCTCTATTGTGAAGGCCTTTTGTAGTGTGGATACAAATATAGTGTTTCCTGTCCATCCCCGGACTGAAAAGTATCTCCGGCAGTATGGACTCTGGGATAAGTTGTCTGAGCATGTAAATGTGATATCTCCGGTTGGCTATCTTGATATGCTAAAGCTCATGTCAAGTTCCAGGAAGATCCTTACTGATTCCGGTGGTGTCCAGAAAGAAGCTTATATGCTTGGGGTTCCCTGTATTACAATGCGTGATAATACTGAGTGGGTAGAAACAGTGGACGATGGGTGGAATATATTGGTTGGAGCAGACTGCGGCATGATCGTGGATGCTATTGATGGATTTAAAGGTGCAGGTGTGAAAGGGAATGTGTTTGGATCCGGTGATGCTTGTGATAAAATATGCACTATATTAAAGGAATCCAGTTAACCGTCAGCTACATTCTAAAAATTATATTAATCCATTGTTGTATTATTCTGAAAAGGGTGTGATTCAATATCAGATTTTATTCGTAATATTATGAAATTGGTATCTGGGAGCATGATCGCCCAATTTTTTGGAATATTGCTCTTCCCTATTATTTCCCGAATTTATTCTCCGGATGATTTTGGAGTTTTTCAGTTATTCTTATCAATTTCAAGTATTGTTGCAATTATATCCTGTCTTACATATCACCTTGCAATAATGCTCCCAAAAAAGAACGAGGACTCTGCAAATATTGTTTCGTTATGCTTCATTTTATTAGCAATTTCTTCTGTTGTATCCGGATTTATATTCATCCCGTTATCTGATGAGATCGCAGGTTTCCTTAATACTCCTGAACTTGCAGATTATCTTATTCTATTACCAGTGGTCGTTTTTTTGAGTGGTCTATTTAATGTGCTAAACTATTGGTCATCTCGCAGGGTTCGGTTTGGTGTTGTTGCTGAATCACGTATTGCAAACACACTAGGTTCAAGATTATCCCAGGTAGGGATCGGGTCTTACAATCCTTCACCAGTTGGATTGATAAGTGGTTATTTCACGGGTTTTTTTCTGGCAAATCTTCTAATGCTAGGCTACTTTAAATCTGATATTCAGTATTTCAGGAAGGTTTCAATACACAGGATGAAAGAACTGGCCATCAGGTATAAACGATTCCCAAAATTTTCCATGTGGTCTTTGTTTGCAAACACGCTCTCCTTTCAGCTTCCGCCTTTCATGCTTGCATTCTATTTTACTTCTACAACAGTTGGACATTATTCATTTGCGAATCAAATACTGGCTTTACCTGTAAGTTTGATAGGGGGTGCTACCAGTCAGGTATTCTTCCAAAAGGCGAGTGAAGTTAAAAACAAAAATGGGAACTTTACAAAATTAGTGGGTGAAGTACATAGGAAATTAATTTTAATTGGTGCATTTCCCTTACTTGTATTCATGATTGTTGGGGAAGACCTGTTTACTTTCTTTTTAGGGGCTGAGTGGTATTCTGCAGGAATTTATGCAAAAATACTTGCACCCTGGCTATTTATAAGATTTATGTATTCCCCAATATCGTCTGTTTTTGATATACTTGAAAAGCAAAATATTGAACTACTTTTCAATATACTGATCATTTGTTCAATATTTGTTACACTCTTCATCGGAGGAAGTTACAATGATCCGATCTTTGGACTTATATTATTGTCCGGGGTTGGTGTAATTTTATGGAGTAGTGCTAATTTCTATCTTTTAAAGATATCAGGGATTGCATTGATCAGCGAGGTCAAATATTTTATAAAATATCTGTGTGTCGCAATTTTAGTTTCCATCCCTCTGGTTTTGGTAAATTACTTTTCAGCTTCAATATATGCAATTCTAATCACGTCCATGGTGCTTTCAGTTATCTATTATGGTGTGGTAATTTATCAGGATCCGACTTTAAGGTCTAAATTACTAAATGTCCTAAAATCAACAAAAAAATGAAATGCAAGTGCATTATCTAATAAGATTTATTATTTGTCGGCAAATATCAAACTTCGTTGAATAACTTGTTACTGTGTAGTAAGGTACCAATTTTGGATTAAAAGCTGTTATGAATTTAGTTATTTTTGGAGTATTAGCAGCCATTAGGTTTATCTGTTTAAAATTTCTGCTTTTAAGATCTTGAAATATATCGTACAGTAAAAGAGATGTTGAATTATGGCTTTTCAGATCGGCATTTGAAGCAGATGACCATCGATGTGCTCTTTTATCATCCCAGATAACGATTTCTGCAGCTGCAACTTCCCCCGTGGGCATTTCTGCAATCCACATTTCACCTTTATGGTTTTCATGTAAAAAATCCAATATTTTTTCGAAAAATTCTATTTGGGCAGGTGGGGCCAGCTGTTGCCTTTCATATGTTTCTTTAAAAAGATCGTAAAAACACTGGGGGTTACTTTCTTTTTTAATTTTGATCTCATTTTGGCCAGCTTTGCGAATGATCGTCTTCATATTTTTTGGCATTTTTGCTTCAATATCTTCACTCAAATCAAAATAGTAAGCATAATTAATTTCCTTGATCCAACTTTCAGGGGAAAACTGCCTGATGTCTATAAAATCAGTCGAATTTGTTATCGAAACCCGGTCAAATCCTTGTTCCTTTATATGCTTCAGGACATTCTTTAGAACATTGTTTTGAAGCTCTTCTTGATTTCGTAATCTCTTTCTTGTTGACCTTTTTACTAAAATCCCTCCATAGGGTGTCATATTGCAAGTGGATGATGCTACATTAAATATTCTTTTAAATTTGTGAGCAAAAAGGGAGCACCCTCCAACTAATTCTTCATTATGGAAACATCCGTATATATTCAGATCGAGGTTAAATGAATCTCTGCATATTGTTAACCAATCGATTGTGTGAAATATTGTTCCGTATGGTGAAGTTTCAACCAGTTCGTCCCATAGTTCATATTCAGTAGGGTCAAGCTCTCTGACCACAACACCCGAATTCATTGTTCCCACCATTTGATCATATCTTTTCCACTTGTCATCCAGGCATCTTTCTCATGACAATATTTCAATATCTTCTCATAGAATTCCAAATTTTCATCCTGCATGTATGTGTTGTGCCAGAGTATTGTGATAACTCCATTGTATTTTGCAACTGTGTCAATCAGCTTCTTTGTGACGTCCCATGCGCCGTTGAAGTCTAATCTCATATAATCCCTGAGAAGTGTGCAGTCCATGATCGTTAGAGGGATCTCTACGATGTCAATCTCTTTTCCTGTTTTCAGGTTTATTGGTTTGAATGGGTGGCTCATTCCATTTCTAAAACCCGCACAGTCATTGTAGCCAAACGTTGTGTCATATTTAAAACCGGCTTTACTTAGCAACTCCCAGGTTTCAGGAGTCTTGAACCTCAAGTAATGGTTCCGATATCCGATTACGTTTTTTCCAAGAACATTTTCAAGCTTTTCTTTCTTCTTGTAGAGGTCTTCGTAATTGTTGTATGATCGGTGTCCCCCATGGAGGCCTACTTCCCATCCTCTGGCATCTATATATCTTATTTCATCCCTGAGGGTTTTCAGGTCATAGTTGTAATTCTGTTCCCCGGGTTCAAGTGCAAGGAAATAAAAACTTGATGTAGCTCCATACTTCTCTTCCAGTTTCATTATCTCACGGAAGTTCCAGTAAGGGTGATTTCTTTTGTTTATTGCATAGGTTGGATATTTTAGTGCATCTCTAATGTTGCCTTTGATAACAGATCTGAAAGAATTGAAGGCATATATTAAATATCTCTGTTTAATTACGTCAATGTCATGCGTAAGACAAACCGCAAATTTCTTTTTATCCGGATATTCTGGTTTGAAACCATTTTCGATCAGGAATTTTGATACCTTCGGTTCAAAGATATCCCGGGATTTGCTCAAATAGTAAGGGAATCTTTCATATTCATCTAAAATAGGAGGATCATATTCCTCTTTTTTTGTGAAAAGATCCCATAATTTCTTTTCTTCTTTCAACTTTTCAATCAATGTGCTGTTAGGTATCATCTGATCTCATCGGATGTCCGGTTAACATCCTCTCCTTATAATCTCTTGATTAACGGACCCTCGCCAATACATTTGTCAGAAGAATCACGATCCTGCGATCTACCACGAGAGTTTGATCTTCTCAAACCTGCACTAAAATATACTGTAAAGTACTGCTCGTGCTCTTCCAATAACCCCTGGCATACGCCACAGATCTCTTTTGGCTACGTGCTTGTCTTCAATTACTAATTACCACTATCGGGCATGTCTTCTCTATATCAGTCAGACCTATCCCTTTAACCCTTTATATTAAAGGTTATAAAATTATTTAAGCAAATTGGTTCTCTTCCTTTTGAACGTAGTATAGAAGATGCATAACTAATGATGATTAGTAATTTTGCAGGATGTGGATGTTACTCTTGTCTTCCGTTGAGGTGATAGGACTTCTTTGTGAATTATATCTCTCAAATATTTCGTGTTGACCAAAGTGCCTCAACTGCTGATATAAGCTGCAATTCTCTCAAGCTTCATGTGTTCACCATTTTATCTGAACCCTTCTTGCCCCACGAGGTCAGTAATGTTAACACCTCTCAAGTATTCATTCAGAGCTCCTCATACTTTTAGTATCGGTACTTCTGATCTCTAATTCAGCTATAAATATGCCTCATTTTTTCTTCAATTTCAATTTTGTTCCAACTGCTTGTTTTGTGAGCGTATCAATGGTAATATTTTCTAACTTTTCTAAAAATCGTCCGACTACATTATCCTTCTATGTGCGCATATAGATGATTTATGTTCACAAAAAGCAAAAGAAGTGTACACAATGTTCTTATTGGTGTACATGAAAATCGTTATTTGCTACCTGTGATGTTGAGGGAAGACAACTTTGGTTTATTATATCCCTAAGTTTTTGACAGGGTAAAATTCACAACATTTATATGTGATAATAACCCTGCTCTCCCAATCACTAATATTCAATAACAATATAAAAATGCTACATAAAATTACAGAAGTTTGATTTTGTGGTCACTATGAGGGAAATAAAAATATTATTAATACTGTCATTCATTTCATTAATTGCCATTCCAACTGCGTTAGGGAGTACTGCTCCGATCGTATATGTTTCAGCAAATGGAAATGGTGATTATAACTGTGATGGAGTAAGAGACGAAGTGGAGATTAATGCAGCTTTGCAATACGTTAACGATAATGCAGAGTACACCACTGTTTACCTGATGAATGATGGTGGAGAAAATGATTTTGTAATCTCCGATCAAATTGAGATTCCCGACAACACCATTCTTGATGGTGATGCCGGTGTACGTGTAAAATTAAAGGCCGGTCTTACTGAATACGATTTTGAGCAGATGGTTACGGGTGCAACTCCTACAAGTCAGGTATACAACAGTGCTAATCACATCATAATCAGGAACATTATTTTTGATGCTGACAGATGGAATCAGGACAACATGCCTATTAGCAAGAAAGATGAAAGAGAGACTATCTCCATTAGGGGAAAGGACATCACTATCTATAATTGTAGGTTTGAAGATGGTGTTGGCGATTTCATCAAGATCGGTAACTATGGCGAAAAATATCCGGACATTGAAATATACGATAATTATTTCGGCAGGTCCGGACACTGTGGCGTATATGTTCTGTATACCGGATATACCGGCGATAACAGGATCTGGATACATGACAATGAATTTGGTTATGTGGCAGCAAATACCGGTGTCCGTCTGGATGAGTGTTCCGGTGCTCTAGTTGAAAATAATGTGTTCACTTCCTATAATCAGGGAGATTCCGCGATCTATCTCCTGTACAGGAATGCGGGAAGCAACACTGGTTCACATGACAACGAGATCAGATATAACACGATCTATGATGTGAGGGAATACGGTGTCACTCTTGCTGCAGAGGTCAGTGGGGGCGCAGTGGACAAATCTGAAACAACTGGTAACTATATCCATCACAATTCGATCCGCAATTCTATTGGTGATGGTAATGCCGGTGGTATCAATGTGTATGGTTATGATGATGTTCTGATTGAATACAACACCATAGCAAACGGTGACGGTGACGGAATATCAACCCACGAATATTATGGTTCAACCTCTACGTCTGGTTTTACCATTACTGCTAATAACAATATCATCAATGGCATGAAATCATATAATGGTCGTGGGTATGGTATCAATAACGCTGAATCCAGTAGACACACCATAATTTCCGATTATAATAACATCTATGACAATGCATTGGGTAATTATAGAAATGTAGCTGAGGGTGCACATGACATCCATGATGCCAGCCAATCTACAATTCCCGATCAGCCTACAACTCCAGAGGAACCAACAACTCCTGATCCTGTGAAGCCTACTGCTTCCGCCGGTCCTGACCGCACAGTTTCTGTTGATGAGGCTGTAACTCTGGATGGGTCCGCATCAACAGATGATGTGGGTATCACATCCTACAAGTGGGATTTCGATAATTCTAACGGAATCCAGCAGGATGCCACTGGTGTCGTTGTTCAGCATTCCTACAGTTCTGCAGGAACATATACAGCAACATTGACAGTGACAGACGGTGATAGCGAGGTTGACACAGACACTGTTCTTGTAACAGTACAGGATACTCCATCGGACAATGGCAACGTAAATCTGGACATCGTAAGTGGCACAGCTACGATCGACGGTGATCTTACTGACTGGCAATACGCCGCAGGAACTACGATATCCGGTGTTTCCGACAATACTGCAACAGTAAAGGCAATGTATGATGACACGTACCTTTACATTTCATATGATGTGACAGACTCTAACCTTCAGGCAGATGGTCTGACCGAGACGGATGGTCTTCATTTAGATGATAGTGTTGAGATCTATCTTGACACTTTACACAACGCTGGAGCTGCAATGCAGGCAGATGACTACCACTTTATCATAAATCTGAATGGTGCAGTAGTAGATGATGTGGGTACTGGTAGTGGAAAGGATTACAGTTACTCAAGTAATATTCTCAATAGTGTGAATTTGCAGGGTACCAAGAACGATGCCAGTGCGGATATCGGCTACATCGTCGAGGTTGCAATTCCATGGAGTGACATCGGTGGACAACCTTCAATCGATGTCAGTGGTCTATTCTTTGCAGTAAATGACCAGGATAATGCAGGTACTGTATATCTCCTTAATTGGTGCGATCTGACCAGTTCCTATTCTGTTCCTGATCTCTGGGGAGATGCAACCATTGCAGCTACAAGCAACACAGCGCCTGTCCTGACTCCTGTCGATAACAGGGCAGTGGATGAAGGAAGTACTCTAAGCTTTACTGTCAGTGCCTCGGATGCTGAAGATGACACCCTTACCTACTCAGCCACCGGTCTTCCAAGTGGTGCATCATTTGATGCTACGTCAGGTGTATTCAGCTGGACGCCATCAGTTGGCCAGGCCGGCACCTATGGTGTGATGTTTGAAGTTACCGATGGTGAACTGACTGATTCAAAAGCCAGTATCATTACTGTGAATGCAATAAGCGATGATTCTCTGGTCAACAACCTTCCGGTAATAACTACATTTTCACCTATTAATGATGCAGTCTTTGAGGAAGGAAACGTAATCAACATTGGAGTAAGTGCCTTTGATGCAGATGGACAGGAATTGAATTATCTCCTGAAGATCGATGGAGTTACCGTCAGCACAACTTCCAGTTATGTATGGAATACCGATAATTCTGATTCAGGAATTCATACTATCGAAGCAGTTGTAAATGATGGGACTGGTCAGGTAACATCCCAACACGTCCTCACTATAATCAATATCCATCCACGCTGGGATGTGAACAAGGATGGTGTGGTAAACATTCTGGACGTCACGATAGTGGCTCAGAATCTCGGTACTAACAAACCACATCCAAGCTGGGATGTAAATGATGATGGTGAAGTAAACATTCAGGATCTCACCATTGTAGCACATTACTTCGGTGAATCTGTAAATTGAGGCGCAAATATTGCGCCATCCTTTTTTTATTTATACCAAATGAATCAGATTTTTTTATCGAGGGATATTATTTATTGGCTTGGAATTGAAAAATGAATTAGCTAATCTGAAATCTTCCTTATAATAACAATATCCCGGATAGATTTATATTTTTAAATGTTCTATCTATTAATATGCTCTATCCAGTTGCACATATTATGTTCTTTGTACTTTGTATCAGTGCGATTGTGATCTATGTAATCTTTCCTCCAGCACTCATTCATAAAAAACTGACCTCAAGGGGTGCTATGCCGATCCTGGTTTTGCTGTTTGTGGGTTGCTTATATATACTGTTCCTTAACTTCCTGCCCGCTTCTCCGACTGCAATGCCTGTTGTATATGTTTCCGCAGATGGCAATGGTAACTATAACTGTGATGGCGTAAAAGACGAAGTTGAGATCAATGCTGCCCTTCAGTATGTAAGGGATAATGCAGATTATCATACTGTTTATCTACTGGATGATGGTGGAACAACCGATTACATCATTCATGGAACAATCGAAATTCCAGACAATACGATTCTCACAGGGGATATGGGTACAACGGTCAAACTTGTATCCAACTTCAATCCTCCAAGGGCTGATTGGCAAATGGTTTCAGGTGCAACTGAACTCAGTGGACGTGGCTATAAACAGTCAAACAATGTAACAGTTACTAATCTTACATTTGATGCAGATAGGTGGAATCAGCAACTCATTCCACCAGATGAGGTCGACCACTATCCTACAATTGAGATTCGGGGTAAGGATCACACATACCATGATCTGTCATTCACGACCGGTCTTGGTGATTTTATCAAAGTCATAAATTCTGGGGAAAAAAATCCAAATTTGAATATATATAATAACTATTTTGGCAGATCCGGGCATGCCGGTGTATATGCATTGTACATGGGTTCAACAGGTGATAATAAAATCTGGATACATGATAATGTATTTGGTTATGTGTCAGCAAACACTGGTGTTCGCCTGGATGAATGTTCTGGTGCTTTAGTTGAAAACAATACATTTACGTCATTTAATAAGGGTGATTCTGCTATTTATCTCTCATACAAAAACGATAAATCCAACATTGGCTCGTCTGACAATGAAATTGCTTACAACACGATTTATAATGTGAGAGAATACGGTGTTATTCTTGCTGCAGAAGTGGCAGGGGGAATAGTGGAAAAGTCAGAAACGACTGGCAATTATATTCATCACAATTTGATATATAATTCAATTGGAGATGATGGTAATGGCGGTGGTATAAGTGTTTATGGGTATGAAGATGTTGCTATTGAATCTAATACTATTGTAAATGGTGACGGTGACGGTATTTCAACAAAAGAATATTTCGGTTCAACCTCTACGACTGGCTTTACCATCACAGCAACAAATAATATAATATCCGGGATGGATTATTATAATGGTCGTGGGTATGGTATCAATAATATTGAATCCGGGAAACACACCATAATTTCAGACTATAATAACATCTATGACAACGAATTAGGAAATTACAATAATGTGGTCGAAGGTGCACATGATATTCATTTAAATCCGGATTTCTATGATATGTCCAATGGAAATTATCATTTAAAATCAACATATGGGACATGGACTGGAACAAGTTGGGAACTAATGGCGACTCATAGTTCGTGTATAGATGCAGGGCATATATCCAGTAGTTATTCCAACGAACCTGATCCAAATGGTAACAGAATAAATATTGGTCGATATGGTAACACTGTCGAAGCATCCAAGAGCTTTTCCGAGTAACCCGCCGCTTACGCACCAACAGATGATGTGATTATCAAATTCGATGTGTGGGAGTTCGGTTCCTATGATGTCCTCCGGCAGGATGGCACGGATGTTGCTGTTTAGCGGGAACCTCTACAGCAACACTGGCGGTAATCGATGTTGAAAGCTCCTATATAATAATGATGTCCAATGTCTCTGTTTGAGCGTGTCAATGTTTCAAAGAAACGGCTATGGTCTTCAAATTTTGAACGTGCATGCCATTTTCTTATATAACTCCTCTATCCGGATCAATGGGCGAAGGAATAAATTCGTGATCTTCATGTCCATCCAAATGCGGCCTGTCCTCTTCATTGACAAAATAGTAAAGATATGGACGCTTGTGCTTTCTTTTAATCTTAATTCGTTTTTTCAGTATTTCGTCCATTTTCTGATCGAACGACCAGAATACTGATGCAGCAACATTGTGTTTTTTTGCAAGATTCATTGAGAATTCAATTAATGATAAAATTATTTCTTCTTCGAATTGTGGTATATAGGCATCTTTCATTTTCATGATCTTTATATCCTTTTCAGGACATTCAATATCAAATATAAAATATGCGACCAGTTCATCATTTCGGGTATCTGTGCATTTGACCAGATGCCTTTTGTCAGCGACAGCTTTTGAAAAGTATAACCATCTCAGTGTTTCTGCATCTCGACATAGTGTTGTTACATTTTCCTTTCTGTTGTTCTCCCATAGTTGTGTGAACGAATCCCCACAATCTGTGCATAGAGAACATTTGTAATGATTCGGTTGTGGCTTTAAGGTTCTCTTGTCGCTGAACCATTGACCAATAGGTGAGATCAACTTAATGGGGGGTAATAAACCTTTCATTAAAGGTAACAGATTGTGGGATATAATGCTAGTTTGTACATATAGGTCAAAAATTTTCCCATAATCCCGAATATGCCAGTATTCTAAATTATTAAACGGAACATCGATATCAGTAGATCCAAATTTGGAGTATATCTCTGCCGCGATCTCATTTGGTGTAGTATGTAGCAGGAGCTTAATATTTTTCTGTCTGTCAAATGACAGTGTCAACTGAATGCTGGTAACTCCTCGTACCGAAGGTCGGACATATAGTGATGTACCGGCTGCAGCGAGATCATCTCTTCCTTTGATCTGATATTTTACAAGGACATTCCCCAGAAAACCAACAATTTCCGATTTCTCGTCTTCAATTACCCAGCCATATGGGATGGACTTGTCTGCCCAGGGATTGTTGATCCACCACATATCGAAACGACGATGCCATATATCAGGTGAGGTGCCAAATCCCTCTTTCAAGAACTCTGCCAGTTCCGAAAAGTCCTTTTCCTCCAGTGGACGTATCTTTGTTGATGGCATGTATTCCCCATTATTATTAGTGCGATGGCTACTTAAATAATTGTCTAATTCAGTTGCAAGGTAAAAGCTTTAACCTCAAAAATACCAATATCAATTTTTAATTATTCTACAAGGATGGTTTTTGTCCACCTTGAATTGTGTTATTGCCTGATTTGTATTGATGTTACTGTCCCATCATCTTCCTGAGGTACCACCACAGTCCACTTGCTTTGACTAATAGTTCGTTGATGTCTGCCCCATCCCGAATACTGGCGCGTTTCAGTCTGAACAAATCCGTATCCTGGGAATTGAATCCCGGCTCAATGGTGATCCCACACGTATAACCCGCTTTCTTAGCGAGTGCTATATCCCGGTCCGAGTAGTCTCCATTTGGATAGGACAATGCATATATCTTGAACCCGTATTTCTCCTCAAGTTCCTTCTTTGACTGCGAGATCTCCTCGTCTGCTTCCTCATCGGTACAGTTCGGCAGGATCGGGTGGAATACCGTATGGGACTGGAAGTCCGCCATGTTCTTCATGTCCTCGATCTCATGTTTTGATAATGCCTGTCTGTCCTCAAACTCTTTTGTTACCTCGAACCCAAATTCTTTCAAGATCTCCAATTTCTCTTTATTTGGAATCCTTTTCAGATGCTCGCGGCTATATTCCTTACCTGTGTCTTGTTTCCACCAAAAATGCCTGTTTGTATCTACTATGCCACTGCAGAGGAAAATAGTGGCTGGTACATTATATCTTTCCAGCAGGGGTTTGAGTTCGTAGTTGCTCTTATGTCCATCATCCAGTGTTATGATCAATGATTTTGGCGGCAGTTCATCAACCGTTCCTGTCTCCTTTGCTTTGATATAATCCTTCAGGGAGATAATATTGTATTTAGGTATTAGCGTCCTTAGATACGTGTCTATTATGTCAGGATCGATATCGTGAAAAAGAATGATTGACACTTTTTTTTTCTGGAGAACTTCCCTGAAGAAGAAGGGTATTCCTGTTAGCCGCAACAAAAGGAATGGTATTTTTCTAAGCATCTTGTTTGCCCCACACTTAAAGATAAGTTCCGTAGTATATATGGGTTTTTATTATTTTTTTGATGTCTGGTTTATCTTATATGATACTTGCAAAATGTAAGTTCTCTAGACACTTGAATCAAAAAAAGGTGAAAATTTATGGAATGTGGAGTTTTGTGATATCCAGCTGAATAAATATTTAGTATTTTTGTAGATGGTTGAGGGTATATATCACATCAGGACAACATTTCAATTGGGCTTCAAATGACCATGTACATCGATCTCTCCGTGTACGATCCTTGTGGAAGAAATAGGAATGTCATCATCGGCCATGACGTATTCTATCCTGACGATCTTGATCTCGGGCTTGCCGGATTCCTTTCTCAGTTCGTTGATTTTCAGGGCTACGGGGTAGGTCTCGGGGGAGACCACGATCGCATCGTAGTCATCTTCCAGGGTGGTTCCGTAGGGGTTGGTGAGCATCTGGATATGATAGCGGTCTTTCGGGATGCCGAGTTCTTTGATAAAATCGGTGAGATTCTTCTCTCGGGTTGGGTAGTCGGGGATATCGCGGTTCTTTTCTCCGGCCATGTTGTTGGATGTGAGACCGATGTCCAGTACGTCGTCTCCGGCTGTCTCGAAGGCTTTTCTTATCAGTTGCCTGTGTCCGTCGTGGAGTTGTTCAAAAGTTCCTCCGACTGCTGTTCTTCCCATTGTTTTCTGAAATGGGGTTTGTGTAACATAAGTCTTTGTGTTGGTTTTGGAGTTTTTGGGCTGGTCCGGGATGGACGAATACTTTCACAACGCTTAGCTTATGCTTAAATACTCAGCAGAGATAAAGAAGAACGAATGTGCACGCTACGAGAAAAACTGTGCACCATAAGGAGCTATCAAAATGAGTGAAGTTTTATTGGAAGATCTTGATAATGTGGGGCCGGCGACGGCACAGAAACTTAAGGACGCCGGTTTTACTACGGTGGAGGCCATCGCTGTGGCATCCCCTGCAGAACTTGCCAACAGTGCTGAGATAGGAGAGTCCACTGCAGCCAAGATCATCAACGCTGCCAGGCAGGCTGCGGATATTGGGGGTTTTGAGACCGGGGACCTTGTGCTTGAGCGCAGGAAACTCGTGGGCAAGCTCACCACCGGGTGCGAGGAGTTCGACGAGATGATGGGCGGTGGCATTGAGAGCCAGTCCATCACAGAGATGTACGGCGAGTTCGGCTGTGGTAAGACCCAGGTCGCCCATCAGCTGGCCGTGAACGTGCAGTTGCCTCCGGAGCAGGGTGGACTGGGCGGTTCTGTTGTGATCATCGATACTGAGAACACCTTCAGACCTGAGAGGATCACACAGATGGTCAAGGGGCTTTCCGAGAAACACGGCGTGGAGTATGATCCTGAGGAGTTCCTCAAGAACATCCACGTGGCACGTGCTTACAATTCCAATCACCAGATACTTCTTGTGGATTCGGCCTCCGAGCTTGCCAACGAGCTTAAGGATTCCGAGATGCCTGTCCGTCTTTTGATCGTGGATTCCCTCACTGCCCACTTCAGGGCAGAGTATATTGGTAGGGGTACGCTTGCCGACAGGCAGCAGAAGCTCAACAAGCATCTTCACGGCATCCAGCGCTTCGGTGACCTGTTCAACTCCTGCGTGGTCGTTACCAACCAGGTCATGTCCAAGCCGGATGCATTCTTCGGGGACCCCACCAAGCCTATCGGCGGTCACATCTTGGGCCACACAGCCACCTTCAGGCTGTACATCAGGAAGTCCAAAGGGGACAAGAGAATCGTCAAGCTGGTGGACTCACCCAACCTTCCGGATGGCGAGGCCATCATGTCCATCACCACGGACGGACTTGGTGATGCATGAGAATAACTGATATTGAAACTGAAACTGAAACTTAAGATCAATTTAAGTTGGTCTTAAGACAACCTTCAAGAATAAGTTTAAGATACCTTCCGTCATATCTGAATGCATGGTCTTCAAAGCCCTTGTCGTTGATATTGATGGAACTATAACTAACAGTGACAGGACCCTGGATCTTCGGGTCGCGAAGAAATTCCGTGAGCTCAGGGTTCCGGTCATCTTGTCCACAGGCAATCCTCTCTGTTACGTCCACGCTGTAGCCAGGCTCATCGGCATCAGCGGTATGGTCATTGCAGAGAACGGAGGGGTTATATCTACCGGTTTTGACAGTCCTTCCATCATAGCAGATGGCATGGAAGAATGTGAAGAAGCGTATGATCTGTTATCCCGATATTTTGATCTTGAAAAGCTTGATGCTACATACCGCAAGACTGAGGTCGTACTGCGCAGGGGTATGGATGTGTCAGAGCTTCGCAGGATCGTTGCAGACAACGGTATGGGTGTGGAGATCATTGACACGGGCTATGCCGTTCATATCAAGAACAAGAAAATGAACAAGGGCACAGGGCTTCATACAGTGTCTGAACTGATGGGCATTCAGGCCTCTGATTTTCTGGCTATAGGTGATTCCTGCAATGATGCCGAAATGATGCGCGAGGCAGGCCTTGGTATAGCTGTTGGCAATGCTGATGATGAGGCCAGACAGGCTGCATCCATGATTACGAAAGCCTCATTTGGAGAAGGTGCGCTGGAGGCCATTGAATATGCTCTTTCCAATGGCCTTCTGGAATAAAAAAAAGTAAAGGACTTTACAGACGATCGTATGGGAGTCCTTTTGCGAGGACCTTGTCCACCACGATATAGTCTTTTATCGCGCTTACCGCTTCAAAAGGCACAATGAGGTACTGACCGTCTTTCTGGTACTTGGAAGTGTCAAGACCAATATCGGGCTTAACAATAAGGTCTTCCAGTTCTCCGGTCTTTCCATCCATTACGATGTTGTTCAATATGCCAAGCTCGGTTCCGTCAGTAGCCATTACCTGTTTGTTGGACAGGTTCTTTGCAAACACTTTTGCCATCTTTCGTCTCCCTTAGTAATTAACAGATTATTTACATATATCCCATATAAGAACTTGTTTCTTGTTTGTGAGCACTGCCCTTGAGTTTTTCCTGCATCTTGTTGTAGAACGTGGTCATATCCTCAGTAATAGTAGGCTTGACCTTTTCCATTGCTGCAAGGAAATGGCGGTTCTTCACAGACTCTGCATCAAAGTTCTCGCGCAGTGCAAGCATCACAGCTTCCCTGCACACGGACTCGATGTCGGAGCCAACATATCCCTCTGTCGTAGCTGCAAGCTCCGAAATGCTGACCTCGGCGTCCAGCGGTATATCACGTGTGTGTATTTTGAATATGCTCTCCCTTCCCTCCATGGTGGAATTGCCCACAAGCACCAGCCGGTCGAACCTTCCTGAACGCATCAGTGCAGGGTCGATCATATCAGGTCTGTTGGTAGCTGCAATGACCACTACCTCCTTCAGGGCTTCCAGCCCATCCATTTCGGTCAGCAGCTGGTTGACCACCTGCTGTGAAGCTCTTCCTGTTTCGCTGTCAGCCATACGGGTAGTTGCAATAGAATCGATCTCATCGAAGAAAATGATACATGGTGAGACCTGCCTCGCCTTCTTGAACGTTTCACGGATTGCCTTTTCGGACTCTCCTACGAACTTTGAAAGCATCTGTGGTCCCTTGATACTGATGAAGTTTGCATTGGACTCGTTCGCAACTGCCTGTGCAAGCAGCGTCTTTCCGGTTCCCGGTGGACCATAAAGGAGTATTCCCTTTGGTGCCTTGATCCCCATTTCCATTATCCTGTCAGGTCGTTTTAGAGGCCATTCAACAGCCTCCACGATCTCTTGCTTTGCTTCATCAAGACCTCCGACATCATCCCATTTAATAGAAGGTACCTCTACCAGCACCTCTCTCATTGCGGATGGTTCAACCTCTGTCAGGGCATCTTCGAAGTCATCTGTCCGGACTATAAGCTTCTCCAGAACCTCATCGGGTATCTCGTCCTCGTCAAGGTTGATCTCCGGGATGATCCTCCTTAAGGCTCGCATGGATGCCTCCTGTACCAGTGAAAGAAGGTCTGCACCCACGAATCCCTGGGTGTGATCTGCCATGTACTCAAGGTCAACATCCTCTGAAAGAGGCATTCCCCTTGTATGGATCTGCAATATTTCCAGACGGTCATCGCTGTCCGGTACGCCGATCTCGATCTCCCTGTCGAACCTTCCTGGCCGGCGCAGTGCAGGGTCAATGGAATCCACACGGTTGGTGGCACCGATAACTACGATCTGTCCCCTCTCTTCCATACCGTCCATAAGTGTAAGAAGCTGGGCGACGACCCTGCGTTCCACTTCTCCGGTCACGTTCTCACGCTTTGGTGCGATGGAGTCGATCTCATCTATGAATATAATAGAAGGTGCATTCTCTGCAGCTTCTTCAAATATCTTTCTCAGGCGTTCCTCACTTTCTCCGTAGAATCTTCCCATGATCTCCGGTCCTGCAATGTAGAGGAAGTTTGCCCTTGACTCACCGGCAACAGCTTTTGCGATAAGTGTTTTTCCGGTGCCCGGTGGGCCGTACAGTATGACTCCTTTTGGAGGTTCTACATTAAGACGCTGGAATATCTCGTGGTGCTTCAGAGGCAGCTCGATCATCTCGCGTACCCTCTGGATCTCATCACCAAGTCCGCCAATATCTTCATAGGCGATCCCGCGGGCAGCGTCCTCATAGCCCTTTGCCGGTTTCTGGCGTAATTCGATCTCCGTATTTTCAGTAATGATCAGTATTCCTTCTTCAGGTGTTGTCTCGATAGCAACAAGAGGTATTGCCTGGTTACCCGGTGTTGGTTGTGTCATCGAACTTGTGATCGGTATGACATCTCCGGCAACAAAGGGTTGTTTCAGAATATTATGTTTGATAATGGCCTGGATATTGGTCCCGAATTCCATGCTAATTCCTTCGGGAGGTGCAAGTACTACTTTCTCTGCAGGTGTGACCTCTGCTCTTTTGATAACGGCCCTTTCTCCGATGCCCACGCCGGCATTCTGCCGGGTGAATCCGTCGATGCGACCAATTCCCTGTCCCCAGTCCTGTCTGTCTGCACGCCAGACCTTTGCAGCCGTTGTTTTCTTGCCTTCTATCTCAACGATATCCCCTGGCGAAAGCTGCAAGCTGAGTAAAGTGCTCGGATCAAGCCTTATGATTCCACGCCCGAAATCTATCGGATGTGCTTTTTCTACTTTGATCTGTAGTTCTTCCATTGGTCTCATCCTTAATTGTTTTAATATTTTATTCTGTCCAAGGCATAAATAATATATGGTTCCATGCCCCGTTTTTGCATTCCGGAACATCCGGACATCGGTGTTGGTATATCAATAACATGAAAATAAAAAGACCTTTGATACATATGCCCGTGGTCAGCCTCTGATCAGATCTTAAGGAATTCTTCAAGCCCCTGCTTAAGCGCCACCTTTGGTACAAAACCAAGTTCCTTTGCCTTTGAAATATCCGCAACACTATGCCTTATATCTCCTGCCAGTGGTTCTTTGTGCTCGATATCAACATCCTCACCAAAGATTTCGATAATGATACTTGCAAGGTCATTGATCGTGGTACTCTTGCCGGTTGCTGCATTGAAAACTTCTCCAACCGCCTCTTCTTTGTCAATGACAAGTTCCACCATGTTGACAATATCATGCACTGAGATAAAGTCCCTTGTCTGCATTCCGTCTCCGAAGGCCATCGGATTCTGGCTATTTCGTACTCTCTCCATGAACTTAGAGATCACGCCGGAATAAGGATTTGAAGGGTCCTGTCTGGGGCTGTATATATTGAATGGTCGTATGCATGTAGTTGGTAACCCGTATGCCTTGTTGTACATGAGGCAGTATTTTTCAGCTGCCAGCTTGCTGGCGCCATATGGTGAAAGGGGATCTTGTGGATGTCCCTCACTGATCGGCATTTCGATGGGGTTTCCGTATACTGCAGCTGAACTGAAATATACGAATCTTTCAAGATCTGCATTCCTTGCTGCCTCCAGCAGGTTCAGTGTACCCATTACATTGTTCTGTGCATCGAAAAAAGGTTCCTGCATGGACCTTGCAACGCTGATCTGGGCAGCAGTGTGTATAAGTATATCGGAATTCTTTACAAGATCTGAAACATCATCCTGGATATCGATCTTTACAACTTCCACATTTTCAGGCACATCTTCCCGTGTGGTGGATGAATGATTGTCCAATACAACAACTTCATTGTTTTCATGGAATCGATCTACGAGATAGCTTCCGACCTGTCCCAGGCCTCCTGTTATGAGGATCCTTTGCATAACATCTACAATGGTTGCTTTGTTTATAATTATTTGGGGAATGTGCCTAATTTAAAAAAGGATAATGATGAGTATAATTACATTATAAAATCATTCATTAAGTTAATATGTCATCAGTTTATTATTATATATTGGGGAACATGCTGCTATTTCACAATTATGGCGGTACGTTCTGAAGCACAAAAGGTTGTGGTGGTACGACTTTAGTGGCATGGGCGGCACAAGGCATGTCCGATCGGTGGGTCATGGGGGTCCACTGCTCTTTACCTGTTGTCTTATATTCTTTCCTTTAATTTCCCATACGGTCTATATCATTATCATTATAATAATAACATTGGAAAATCATTCGCAAAGTTAATATACTATTGTCAGGTAGTGGGGCTAGCGTACGATTAATACTACTATGTTGTGTGGTGGTGTTATCGTACGAGAAAAACGTTCTTTGTTTCGTCATTTATATGACCGAATCTGGGGGACTTATTCAGTCTCCCTTCATCCCCTCTATTTTTGAGAACTTCAATTTTCGGGTATTGTTTTTTTAAAAAAGAATAAAAAAGTGAAAAGAGCTTTAGATCTTTTCTGCCGGAGGTGCTGTATTGAGCTTAACGTATTTTACACCTTTAAGTGCCATGAGCCTCTCATCCATATCCTTAACATGCTCTCCTTCCCCATCGAATATTATTACTTCAAGGCAATTGTCATGGTCAAGGTGGATATGTACGGATGATTTAATAAGTTCTGAGTAATCATGCTGGATATCAGCGATAGCGTTGGAAAGGCCTCTTTTTGTGTGGTCATAGATAACAGTGATAGTACCAACACGGCGTCCCCTTATGTCATTCATCCATTCATACTGGTTTATGTAGTTACGAATGGCATCCCTGATACCCTCGGAGCGGGATGAATACCCTCTGCGTTCAATGATCGAGTCAAATTTGGTCAGAAGGTTGTCCGGAAGGGACACTCCTATTCTCATAAGTTCCTGTTCCATTTTTTCACCTAGGTGTGTAATTGACATAAAAGGTAATAAAATTATGTATCATTTTTCTTATTTTTGTTGCGTTTCTTTCCTAAAAAGTACACATAGCACATGTATTTATATTCAGGATTCCTATATAGCAGTTATAATCCGGAGAGGTATTTCATGAAAACGGAAGAACTTTACTCAGGCAAAGCTAAGACCATATACAAGACTGACAATCCTTCTGAGCTCATTGCAGAGTTCAGGGACAGTCTCACCGCTTTTGACGGTAAGAAGAAGAGCGAGGCAGCAAAGAAAGGCTATTACAATGCTCAGATCTCGAGGAAGATATTTGAGATGCTTGAGGAAGAAGGCATCAAGACACATTATCTTGGAATGGTATCTGACACAGAGATGCTCGTGAAGAAAGTGGAGATCGTTCTCATAGAAGTAATTCCAAGGAACATCGCAGCAGGTTCAATCACACGCAAGTATCCGGTAGAAGAGGGTACTGTTTTCAAGGAACCGGTCCTGGTGTTCGATTACAAGAGCGATGAGTACGCTGATCCGATGATCAATGATGACATTGCAGTTGCAATGGGTATTGCCACCCGCGAAGAGATCGATTACATACGCAGTATGGCCTTTAAGATCAATGACATCCTCAAGAGCTACTTCGAGAGCAAAGGTTTCCTGCTTCCTGACTTCAAGCTGGAGTTCGGAAGGGTGGACGGCGAGATCGTACTTGCAGATGAGATCTCCTGTGACACCTGTAGGTTCTGGGATGTTGAGACCGGAGCTTCTATGGACAAAGACATATTCAGGTTCGATAAGGGTGACCTTTCAAAAGCATATGAAGAGGTTGCACGCCGTCTCGTTCCTGAGATCTTCTGAGGAGTAAATGGTAAAATATGATGTCATCGTGGTCGGAGCCGGTGCAAGCGGGCTACTGACCGCACTTACATTATCCAAGCATGGCAAGAAAGTGCTGGTGCTTGAAAAGATGCATGATGTGGGGGGAAACTGCAACAGCTATACGGTAGATGGCTACCAGGTGGACACCGGCCCTCATGCTATCACTCATCTTGCTGAAGGTCCGCTCAGGCGTCTGATGGACAATTATTTTGATTACCAGCCGGTCTTTGAGAACTATGGTCACTATTATGTGAGGACCGAGGACCGTTTCCTTAAGGTCCCATCCACTATCCGTGACTTTGTGACCTTTGATGTGTTCCCAAGGCTTGATCGCCTTGCTATCACTCAGTCCATCACAAAGGCCCTTACTCTTTCCTCATTCGGGGTCGACCTCTCAAAACAGTCTGTTTCTGACTCCCTTCCGGCAAACCTCTCAAAAGAGACCTATGAGTTTGCAGATGCGATATCCTATTTCCTTTCAGGCCGCTCCATGAGTGAGACCTCTGTTCAGAGAGTACTTGCAGGCAGCAGTTTTGTCAGGGACAGTGTAACACAGGAGCAGTTCGAGGAATTCATCAAAGAAGAAAAAGTACCACGGCCGGAGTCCATTCTTCAGTCAGTGCTGCCTTCGAATCTGCACACCTCCCTTCATTCAAGAATAAACAACGTTTCCAGTCTTGGAAGGCTTGCCACGAACAAGGTCCACATCTCACAGGGTTATCCTCGTAAGGGCTTAAAGGCACTGCTTAATGCGATCCTTTACTCCCTGCCTCCATCTGTGGAGATCAAGACCGGGTGCAAAGTAGAGCGTATACTTACGA
The DNA here is from genome assembly GCF_900774055.1 of Methanococcoides sp. AM1. NCBI lineage: Archaea > Methanobacteriati > Methanobacteriota > Methanomicrobia > Methanosarcinales > Methanosarcinaceae > Methanococcoides > Methanococcoides sp. AM1. The sequence goes on from NZ_CAAGSW010000002.1 coordinate 222,864, forward strand.
AGGACGGGAAAGCGTATGGTGTCGAAGCAGACACGATCTATGAAAGCGATCTTGTGGTATACACAGGGTTTGCATCATCTTTACCATCCCTTATGGATAACCTTCCCACACCATATCTGGAACTTCTGGATGGGGTTGTGCATAGCAAAAGCCTTACTGTCTGGCTGGGTCTTGACAGGCTCATGGATGAGTTCAATTACATGGGCTCTGAGATCTGGTTCAAGGACACTCCATACTGGGCCATGCCCATCAGTAATTATGATGCATCTCTTGCTCCCAAGGACAAACAACTTGTTGGTTTTGCATTCTTCCTTGATGAGAATGAGGATGTAAAAAAGGGAATAAAGAATGCTTATGAGACAATCTACAGTGCCATTCCTTCTATACAGGATCGCGTGGAAATGAATCACGACCAGTTACTTGTGCCCGAAAAGGCAGCAGTGACAATCGATGGTAAGTTTGCTGACATTCGCTCCCCTGTAAAGAACCTCTACATTGCGGGAACTGATACTGACAAGCGCAGCATGGGCGTGACCCGGGCTGCTTATTCTGTCATTGAATTGTTAAAAGTATTGAACGAGGACGGTAATCTTCACTGATCACCGTCTGAGTATCATTGTCCTGAGCCTGTCAGCTGCATGCTCTGCCTTGTCTGCGATATCAGCAATGGTGCGCACAAGCTCTATAAGGTGAAATACTCCTACAGCGCCCAGCTCTTCCTCATGTGCGTATATCTCTTTGAGGAGATCCTTTTCGATGAGGTCTACCCTGTGCTCCATTTCTTCAATAGTAGGTACCAGTACCAGAGACTCGTCAACCTCACGTTTACTGAAGGATGTCTCCAGGAGCTCGCTTAGTGAATCTACTAACTCTTCGTATTTTTGCACTGTCTCAAGTGTAAGTGCTGATAGCTCACAGAGGTTTGTCTTTATTGAATCCGGCATATCGCAGGGTCTCAATGTCAGTATAAATGCAGCTTCCTGTGCTACATCTGCAATGGAGTCCTGTGGCTTAAGAAAATTGAGCAGGTCCTCTGCTTTTACAGGTAGCATAATGGAAGATGATAGCTGTCCCCTGATGGTCTGCTTAATTATATCTGCCTCATGTTCGATGCCGTCTATCTGATGGCTTAATTCTTCCACAAGTGGCATGTTGGTACAGTATGCATTGACTGCCTGGTCCAGTATCCTTACGGTTTCCACTCCCTTGGATGCATGCAGGTAGAGTGGTTTGAAAGGCGATCTAGCAAACACGTCAAGTACAGAACGTATATATTCCATTTTCTTCATAATCCAACCCCCAATAATGCCACGAAAACAAGTGCTGATGTAATTGCTGCAACAGGCACTGTGATGATCCATGACATAACGATCTTTCCTATAACACTAAGGTCAACAGCAGCAAGACCTCCTGCAAGCCCGACACCAATGACTGAGCCCACAAGGGTATGGGTGGTGGAGATCGGCAGGGAACTATAGCTGTGAAGAACGACAACGGATGCAGTTGCAAATTCTGCAGAGAATCCCCTTGTAGGGGTAAGTTCAGTTATCTTTGTACCAATGGTCTCGATCACACGGTATCCCCATGTTCCAAGTCCGATCACCATTCCGATACCACCAACAATAAGCACCCATATAGGTACCGCTGCTTCTGCTAAGTTAAGTGCATTAAGGCCTGCGTAAAGTGGCCCAACAGCATTTGCAACATCGTTAGAACCATGTGCGAACGCAATGAAACAGGCGGTCCCTATCTGCAGAAATACGAACTTCTTCTCGATGTGGTACGGGTTCTCTGCTTTTTGCAATAGCAACACCCTGATAACAGAGAATATCAGATATGCCAATACCGCTCCCAGTACAGGTGAGACCAGCCAGCTGCCTATTATTTTCATCAGCACTGTCCAGTTGATGTCTGAGAGTAAAATAATGTCCTGATATACGGCAACAATTCCAAAACCAAGGACTGCTCCTACGATCGAATGTGTTGTAGATACCGGCAGGTTATAAAATGTAGCAAATGTGATCCAGAATCCTGCTGCAAGAATTGCTGCAAGCATTCCGATAGCCACAAGGTTCGGATCGATTGCCTTTATGGCATCTATTGGTACTATTCCTTTTGCAATGGTGGATGTGACCCTCTTTCCGAAGAAAACAGCTCCAACGAACTCAAAGACACCAGCTACGATGATAACCTGTTTGATCGAGAGTGCTCCACTTCCAACCGATGTTCCCATGGCATTAGCAAGGTCATTAGCACCTATGTTCCAGGCCATATAAAGGCCTGCAAGTATTAATAAAACCACAATTGGGTTAAATAATTCTATCATAATCCTCTTCCTGATCTTAGTCTTCACGCCGTTAAGGTCACATCTGTTATAAATGTATCAATATCAGTTTTTTACTCATGCAATTGATGTGATCTCTTCCCTTGCCTTTTGTGCCTCTTCATTATCAGGCTCAAGCTCAAGCAGGAGGTCATAGGTTTTCAGTGCATCTGCAATGTTGTCTTCCTGTACGCAAAGTTCAGCAGCATTGGCAAGTATGTCCTTTGCTTCTTCTTTGTGTCCGAGCTTGTATAACAATTTGCCTCTCTGCCTCCAGAGGTTCACGTTGGTCACATCGATCTCAATGGCGCTCTCGATTGCATTCAGGGAATCCATGTATGTATCCGGACTATTGCTAAGGAGTGCTTTCATCTCCCATATCTCAGCAGCTGTGAGGAAACACTCAAGTGCATCCTTTGTTTGTCCGAGTCTTCGATGTGCAACTCCTTTTATGAATATGGGTTCGGTGGCATCTTCCATCAGCTCTATTGCAGAATCCAGTGCGTTGATCGCTGCGCCATATCTCTCTAAGTTGAAAAATACCATTGCTTTGTTGTACCATGCATGTCCCATATCGGGCTTTATTTCTATGGCATGATCAAAGTTTGAGATCGCTTCATCTGCATTTTCCATTTCAGCAAGGATGCTACCTCTTAAAAAATATGTATCAGCATCATCGGTAGCGATCTCGGCAAGTTTATTGAAAGTCTCAAGTGCATTTGCAAGGTCTCCCTTTGTCGCAAGGATATTACCTTTGAGTTTGAGCACTTCTGCATCGTCACCAAGTTTCAGTGCCTCTTCAGTAGCTTCAATGGCTTCATCAAGAAGGTGAAGTCCAAAGAGGATCTGTCCTTTAATGAGCCATGCTACTGTGGGGTCGGGGGCATTTTGGATGGCCTGTTCCACAACATCCAGCGCTTGCTCATGCTGGCTTTCCCTGCACAGAAGACGTACTTTGTTAAGCAGGAAATCTGCCAGTTCCTGTGGTGACATATTGTCTTGGTTGTCAGACATAATGTCCAATTGTATCGTACCATTTTAATGTCTTGCGGAAAGCTTACAAAAAAGAGTCCAGTGTTCTCTGGAAACGGACGTCTGAAAGCATTTTGGTCTTAGCTTTCCATTCCGGTGCAGGTGTACGGACACGTGTTGCCATATCATCAAGCGCTTCATCTATCGTTTCAAAGGTACGTGGAATGGATGACATTGCATTTCGGGCAGCTTCCCGCACGACCCAGACGCCCAGTGGTGCCCAGTACTCCGGTGTGATCTCCCTTATCATGAACACCGATGCCTGCCTGCCAACGTCTTCCATATATTCCAGGGCAGCGATGCGGGCTGCATAGTAACCTCCTGCAAGGTTAGAGTATCCTTTCTTACCATTGATATCCTCCATATCCTGTCCGATCCAGGAGGATCCGCCTGACCAGACGGACCGTTTCATCCAGATCTCCAAAAGTTCGAAGGAGAATACTCTTGGAACGAGCATTATCTCAAAATAGTTGCCGAAGCATCCGCCACTGAACACGGATATCTCACTTACCAGTGGCATGTCCCGGACACGGTCGATGATATCTTTTCCTGCCATATCATCGGTTGCGGTTATGGCCCATCGGGTGGGTACAAGTTTACGCTGCTGTCCCAGAAGGCCGATGGATAGCAGCCTTGTGATATGTTCGGTAGGTATGTCGCTCCTGAAAAGTTCGCATACGACATCCTTTGCAAGTGCATCGGTATCATATGCCAGGTAGTCAACCTTCTTCGGTACCTTCGGGTTCTCAGCTATATCGAAGTCTTTTACCGCCCCGGATGGTCCCATGGGTGTCAGGACACTGTCAAACTTCAGTTTTTGTTGAAGGGGTTTCGTGAACCATGCCTCTGTGTCTACCGGTGATTTGGAGAGAGCCAGCTCCTGTGATTTTTCCAGTAATTTGTGGGGCTTCATCGCATCTTTTATATTAACGGTGGTGTTTGCCCTGACAAGCTGACAACGAGCGGATATTACATCCTGGATATCCATGGATAGCCACTCTTTTGGATCTTCAAGTGCCATTGCGTCCTTTGCATCCACCTGGGGTGGTATCATCGGACCTGCTTTTACCTGTGGATAGCCGTATCTTCCCACAAAAACCGCCGGTGGGGATGCACCAAAAACAGAACCGTCGGCTGAGATAGTTGCTGTGGTATTTTCTGTTGTTCTGAATTTTTCAAGGATGGGACACAGAGGTCGCCCGCAAAGTCCTTTTCCTTTACATTTAATACAAAGGCTCTTGCTCAATCTTCCTCGTCACTCTTGCAAAGAATGCAGTATTCTGCTCCGGGTACATTTTTGTATAACCAACCTGAACGCTGTACGAATTTGCAGACATTACACATCCCTTCGGTTAATACCTTGTCAGAGGAGCCGTTCACAAGTGTTGTGGCGAACGTTCTGATCTCTTCCACGGTCTCTTCTGAAAAACCAACCTCTGCTCCTCGTTTTGCACTGACGTACTGGGAGACGGCTGCTCTTGAAAGGCCTAATATGTCTGCAACTTGCTGTTGGGTGCATCCATGATCGATCATCATGGAACGTGCAAGTTCGGCACGTATGGCAGGCAATACTTTCTGTACCATTATCTCACAGGTAGGTTTCATAATTATATTTCCTTTTTTCGTCCTATATGTCTTTTTTCGTCAGTTTGTTCAAGTTTGAGCATTTCAGCCTTAGGGTAGATGCCTTCAAATTTAAAAAAGGAAACATGGCAATTTTATATGGCCATGTTATGTATTCGAAAACTTAAGTGAAATAGCGATGCACAACGTGCATATCCATTGATCAGTCTTTGATCTGTTCCGGAGAGAAACCTTTCTGGACAAGGACTTCCTTCATACGGGTCAGATGGTTGCCCTGTAGTTCAACGGCACTTCCTTTTACAGTTCCACCGCATGCGAACTTTGATTTAAGGTATGTGGATAGCTCATGTAGGTCGATCTCGTTTGCATCGAATCCTTCCACAACTGTAACTTCTTTACCGTATCGTCTTCTGTTCACTTTCACTGTAATTCGCTGTTGCTCTTTTGCCACTTCTTCGCATATACATAGCTCTGATGGCAAACCGCAAACCGGGCACATTTCTGAACTCATCTTCTGGTATTTCCTCCGATTATTTACTCACCTGTATACTAATTATATAAATTATAAACAGATATTCTATGTAATCAACAATGCTATTAAAATCTAATGGTAATACCATCGCATCGGATGTTGAATATGCCAAAAGCATGTTCAGTCAGGCAAAGGGCCTGATGTTCAGAAGCTCTGTTCCTGATAGCTATGCTATGATCTTCATACTATCTTCACCGAAAAAGATCTCCCTGCATATGCTCTTTGTTCCTTTCCCTCTTGACGTTCTTTTCCTGGATGATGAAAAGCGAATCGTGAAGACTACTTATCTTCGACCATGGGTTGGCCTGGGTGACTCCGGTGAAAAGGTGAAGTATATAATAGAGCTTCCTGCAGGCACAATTTCCCGCTCAGATCTTTCGGTTGGTGACAAGGTTATGTTCGATGAAACCTGAAACTGTTATTACCGTTGGAAATCTTTATCTAATCTATGGTTTATTTAAGCCTAAATCATACTCCTTATATAATGAGGCGCACAAATGTTACCGGAAAATGACCTGAAGATCATAACAGAAGAGATGGGCAGAGAACCAAACCTTGTTGAACAGGGATGCTTTTTGAACCTATGGAGCGAACATTGCTCCTACCGTTCCAGTGCTCCTTTGCTGAAGACCTTTACCACTGTTGGCGACCGTGTGATCATCGGACCTGGTGATGACGCTGCAATTATCCGTTTTGGTGATGGCTGGGTACTTGCGATTGGTATGGAAAGCCACAACCATCCTTCATATGTGGACCCTTACAACGGCTCTGCAACTGGTGTGGGTGGTATTGTGCGTGATATCATTTCCATGGGTGCAAGACCTATCGCACTGATGGATCCTCTTTATTTCGGTCCGCTGGACACTCCTAAGAACCTCTATCTCTTTGAACATATCGTGGAAGGTATCGCAGGATACGGTAACTGTATCGGAGTTCCTGTTGTCAGGGGAGAGGCATATTTTGACGAGACCTACAGCGGAAATCCGCTTGTCAACGTTGTCTGTGTAGGCCTTGCCCGCGAGGAGAACATCGTGACTGCCTGTGCACAGAAGGCAGGCAACAAACTGGTTCTTGTAGGTTCCACCACAGGACGTGATGGTCTTGGTGGTGCTTCATTTGCTTCCCGTGACCTTTCTGAAGAAGCAGAAGCAGAAGACCGTCCAAGCATCCAGATCGGTGACCCTTTCACTGAAAAGCTCCTGATCGAGGCAACACTCGAAGCAATAGGTACCGGGCATGTGCTTTCATGCAGGGACCTTGGTGCTGCGGGTCTCGCCGGAGCAAGCTCAGAAATGGCATCCAAAGGCGATCTTGGAATGCGTCTGGTGGCTGACAAAGTAGTACTTCGCGAGTCAGGAATGACTCCTTATGAGATCATGATATCTGAGTCCCAGGAACGTATCCTCTTCGAAGTTGAACCTGAGAACGTAGATGAGCTTCTTGACATCGCAAAGAAGTATGATCTTCACGCCAGCATGATCGGTGAGCTTACAGAGCGTCTCTACTATACCGTCGAGTTCGAAGGCGAGGTCGTCGCAGATATGCCTGTCAAGCTTCTCACAGAAGGAGCACCGACCTTTGAACGCCCCTCAACAGCTCCTCAGGAACGTGACATCGGGGACAAGCCAGAACTTCCAGCTGACCTGAAACAGGCGGTACTGGACATTCTTTCATCTCATAACATTGCATCAAAGGACTGGATCTACAGGCAGTACGACCATGAGGTCCAGATCCGTACAGTGGAAAAACCCGGCTCAGATGCAGCAGTTCTTCGCATTGCAGATGGAATGGGTCTTGCAATGTCCTGTGGTTGCAACCCGGGACATACTCTTCTTGACCCGTACGAAGGCGGAAAAGGAACTCTCGTTGAGAACAGCATGAACCTTGCTGTAAAAGGTGCACAGGGTATAGCCCTTGTGGACTGTCTCAATTTCGGAAATCCTGAAAGACCTGACATATACTGGCAGTTCAAGCAGGCTATCCTCGGTCTCGGTGATGCTGCAAGGGACCTTTCCATTCCGGTGGTCGGAGGCAATGTTTCCCTCTACAATGAAAGTGGTGAATACGGAACAGCTATCGTACCAACGCCATCTATCGGTCTTATTGGAATAACCGACGATATTGAGACTGTCCCGGGCTCCTTCTTTGAAGGAGAGGGTAATTCTGTTATCCTTGTTGGAAACACCTTTGATGAAATGGGCGGCTCTGAATATTATAACATAAAAGGGCTAAGGAACAATGGTCGTGCACCAAAGGTACCTGAAGATGCTCCAAAGATAGTAGAGTCCATTATAGATATGATAAGAAGTGGAAATGTCGTAGCAGCTCATGATGTGTCTGCTGGTGGACTTGCCGTGACTCTTAGTGAGATGTGCAATGAAACAGGTGCAAATATCGACATCTCAGATGTTGGTGAAGATCTAAGACCTGATGACGTCCTGTTCTCAGAATCCCATGCAAGGGCTATCCTTGTAACCTCTGAGAAAGATAAGGTTGTTGAAATGCTTGGTGATCTCCAATATTCCGTCATCGGTACTGTTGGTGGCGATGACTTACATATCAAAGGAAGGGAGTTTGATATTTTCCTTTCCATGAAAGAGATAGCTGAAGCAAGAGCAAGTCTCACAAAATTGATGATGGAATAAATTCCATTATCTTCTTTCTCTTTATTTTTTATTATCTTTTTAAGTTTGAGTCTTTTTGTGCAAATGCATTCTGTCTGTCATATTTTTTACATGTTTTGTCAGTTTTTAATATAACAAAATATTTATAATTGGACTGTCATTCTTTTCTCTGATAGGTGCCATTATGCTTCTTCGCCATAAAACATTGCTTTTGGTAGGGATTATGTTTATTTTTATGATCTTTGCTATTACCGGGGTTTCACAATTCATTGTAAAGGGAAGCTATATTGAATTGGAACAACAGCAGGCAATTAAAGATGCTTACGGGATGCGAGGGGTCATTGAGTCTGATCTGAAGTCATTAGAGGCGGTAAATCTTGATTATGCTATGTGGGATGATTCTTATGAATTTATTTTATCCCATGATGAAGAATATCTCCGATCCAATATGGTCGTAGATACTTTTGAGATTGTTAGGCTTGATCTTGTTATTTATCTCGATTCTTCCGGGGAGGTCGTTTACGGGTCAACTTTTGATGAACAAAATCAGGAACTTAAGCCACTATCTGGTGATATGCTGGAGTTCCTGTTATTTTCAAATTGTCTGACCCATCCTGAAGGTGCAAATTGTAGCAAATCCGGTTTCATCAATTTGTCGGATGGTCTGTTGCTCATCTCCTCACATCCAATAACGAAAAGTGATGGTGATGGCCCGGTTCGAGGTGCTTTGATAATGGGGCGCTTCTTAGACTCCGATGAAATAAACTATCTTTCAGAAGATTCCGGTATTTCAATAGAGCTGCTACCTCCAAATGATCCGCAATTGCCTATGGGAATTTGGAATGAGGATTCTTCTGATTTTTTCATAGAAACTGTTGATGATGATCTGCTTGCAGGTTATTATTCCATACCTGATATTTTTGGGAATCCTGCAATGGTTGCCAAAACCACAACTCCCCGTTTGATAACAAAACAAGGGAATGAAACACTGTATTATTTTATTATTTCACTTCTCTTTGTAGGTGTTGCATTTGGATTTTTTCTTATGTTCTTTTTGGATTTCACCGTGCTTAGGCGTATATCAATGATTAGTGAGGATGTACAATCCATTGGAATACGTAAGGATCTCTCTTCTCGTCTGCAGGTGGAGGGCAATGATGAACTTTCCTGTTTATCTGATTCCATAAACTCGATGCTTCAACAGCTTGAAGGAGCTCACAAAGATATACTGATGCACAAAGCCAAGGACAGTGCTATCCTGAAAGCTATACCAGCTATGATTATCCGCATGAAGCCTGATGGCACTATCCTACACCGCAATTATCCACTGAATGGTGATCTGTCTCTCCTTTCCTCTCTGGATATTAATAATATCTATGATATTCTCCCTGATGATGCTGCAAAGCTTGCGAGTAGGAGGATACGGGATGTCGTCAGGTCTAAGGACGTTGGAGTTGCAGAATACAACATCTCTGTCGGTGATCGGATGGTTAATCTTGAATCAAGGATCCTGACATACGGTGAAGATGATGTGCTTGCAATAATTACGGATAATTCACATCGCAAAGCTGCAGAACATGCTCTTATACAGGCAAAACTAGAAGCAGAAGCTGCAAGCCGTACAAAGTCCGAGTTCCTGACTAACATTAGTCATGAGTTACGCACTCCCTTAAATTCAGTTCTTAGCTTTTCAGATATCATGTTGAACGGTACTTTTGGTGAATTGAACGAAAAACAGAAAAAATATGTGAGGAATATTTATGATAGTGGTAGTCATCTTCTTTTGATCGTCAATAATCTCCTTAACATATCAAAAGTAGAAGCCGGAAAAATATATTTGTCATATGAAAGAGTTGTTGCATCTGAAGTTATAGGTAATATAAGGAATCTCATAGATCCACTTGCAACTAGAAAGAACATTTCTGTTATTGTGACCGTCGATCCGGAAGACGTTTCTATCAATGCTGATAGGGAGAAGCTCATCCAGATTCTCAATAACCTTGCGAGCAATGCTGTTAAGTTCACACCGGATAACGGGAACATAATACTTGGTGCAAAAAAATCAGGCGCCTATCTTGATTTTTTTGTGAAAGATACTGGCATTGGTATTGCTCAGGAAGATCTCGATAGATTGTTTATGCCATTTGTCCAGATCGATTCATCGACTACCAGGGAGGCTGGAGGGGCAGGTCTTGGTCTTGCTCTTGTAAAGAAGTTTGTAGAACTTCATGGTGGTTCTGTACAGGTGGAAAGTAATGAAGGGGGCGGCAGTACTTTTACAGTCTCCTTACCATTCGAAAGGGAAAGTTGGTCCGGCCCAAAGTAATGGGATAAATAAAAAGATCATGCGAGCATTGTTATCTGCTCAACACCTTCTATCAGTGAGTCAACTTCTTCTTCCGTATTATATAATGCAAAGGATGCTCGTACAGTTCCCTCAACTCCCAGCATGTCGACCGATGGCATTGCACAGTGGTAACCGCTGCGTACACAGATCTTCCGGGTCTCGTCCAGTATCATAGCAACATCATGCGGGTTCATACCTTCCACATTGAACGGGACGACACCGTTCCTGTCCTTTGGCCCGTAGATCTCTACGCCTTCTATCTCTGCAAGACGCTTTGCAGCATCTGTGGTAAGTTCCTTCTCGTGTTTCTCGATATGTTCCACGCCGATCTCCTGTACATATTCAACAGCACGACCAAGGCCTATAACTCCCGGAATGTTCGGGGTACCTGCTTCGAACTTTGAAGGGGACGGTTCCAGCTCATAGCTTTCTGTGGTAACAGCATGGACGGTGCCTCCGCCAACGTATGTAGGTTCAAGGGCATCCGGTTCTTTGATGCAGAGTATCCCTGTTCCCTGTGGGCCGAGTAGTCCTTTGTGTCCGGGGGTGGCAAAGAAGTCGCAACCTATCTTTTTGATGTCCACAGGCATATGTCCTGCTGACTGGGATCCGTCCACTAGCACCATTGCACCATTTTTCTGTGCGATATGTGTTATTTTCTCAACATCTCTTATGGAACCGAATACGTTAGAGACGTGGTTAACAGAAACAAGTCTTGTTCTGTCAGTAATTGCAGCATCAATATCTTTCGGGTCCACACATCCTTCTCTGTCTGATCCCACGATGGTGACCTCTACGCCTTTTTCCCTTAATCTCATCCAGGGCAGGAGATTTGAGTGATGCTCCACAAGAGTTGTCACAACGTGATCGCCTGCTTCCCATTGAATACCAAGGGCGACCATGTTGATGCTTTCACTTGCATTTTTGGTCAGGATAGTGCTCTCAGGTGTGGTGTTCAAAAACTCTGCGATCCTGTCTCTAGCATCCTCGTAGTTGTCGGTAGTTTGCCGGGCTAGCCTGTGAGCTCCACGACCATGATTTGCTGCGTATTTGAAGAAGTAATCGTTCATGGCATTGACTGCCGGGACAGGCGTCTGGGTTGTAGCGCCATTGTCCAGATAGATCACTTCATCAAGGACGGGAAAGTCTTTGCGTACGGAATGAATGTCATACATACACTTCCTTACGCAAGATAGCTAAAAATATGTTTTGCAGGCGTTATTTTGCCAGCATTCCGCCGAGAATGAACTTGTAAAGTTCCAGTTCTTCAGCATCCAGATTTTCAGTGGTCTGGCCACTTACAACTGAATGGTATGTCCTGTCTTCTTCACATCGTCGACATTCATCACTTATTTTCGTGATCTTTCTCATCATATATTTCCTCCTGTCTCTTCAATTGAGTTCTTAAAAATTTAGCCTGTCTAAATGGCTTAAACATAATATCATGTGTTTATAATATATAATCCTTTCGACTAACATCTTTCTCGGTTTTGTCGCAAGAAATATAAGTTGCAAAAGAGTTCCGATTAACATGTCCCATATCTCAATCGATCGATCATTACAGTATATGGATGGTACGCAGCGAGTTCTTGACGAGGAGGCCACTCTTGGTAACACCAAACCCCACCTGAAAGAGATAGGAGTCACAAGGATAGCCAGTATCACCGATTTGGACCGTTTAGGCATTCCGGTATTCTCTGCCATCAGGCCATCAGCTGCAGAAGGCGCTATTTCCATTTACTCCGGTAAAGGGGCAAGCGAGACCCAGGCACGAATCTCAGCCATGATGGAGAGCTTTGAGAGATGTCTTGCGGAGCGTGTAGGCGTAAATGCTGATATTGTTGAGGATGTGGTCGCCGAAGAGTTCATTGAGTCTGTTGAAAATGCCGCGAAGGACTATGAACTTCTTGATCCGCATAGCCTTCTCCTGTCCGAGCCGTTGCCTCTGGAAAACCTTGTCGAATGGACTCAGGGCTGGGACCTTTTACGCGAGAAGGAGATCTATGTCCCTTCAAATGCAGTATATCATCCATATGATTCCCCTGGCATGTCCGCAAGGCTTTTCAGAAGCAATACCAACGGCCTTGCATCGGGAAATGTCATAGAGGAAGCAATATTGCACGGTTTGCTGGAGGTCATCGAGCGTGATGCACTAAGCATTGCCGAATTCAACAGGAATCCGGGCAGGGAGATTGTCCTTACCGAAGAGGAAGGTACCAATTATGAGCTGATGAAGAAATTTGAATCGAATGGGGTGCAGCTCAAACTATGGCTGCTTCCACATGATACAGGCATAACCTCTGTTGTGGCAGCAACAGATGACCTGGACCTGAAAGATCCTGCTCTGCTTGTAATGGGTGCAGGTTCCCACCTGAAACCTGAGATCGCAATAAGAAGGGCCATCACCGAGGCTGCCCAGTCAAGGGTGGTGCAGATACACGGTGCCCGTGAGGACACTGACCGTGAATCCTTTGTCAGGCAGATTGGTTATGAGCGTATGAAGAGGATGAACAATTTCTGGTATGAAGGGGCAGAGACTGTCACGATCGGAGAATTGAATGATATTTCCAGGTCAACTCCTGCAGAGAACATCGATGCTGTGCTAGATGAACTGCGCAAGATCACGGACAGTGTCATTGTGGTCGACCTTTCCCGCAAGAGCGTAGGTGTCCCTGTTGTAAGGGTAATAATTCCAGGATTCGAGCAGTATACGCTTGACCGTGAACGCGTTGGCCATCGTGTGAGACAAGGACGCAAACAATCAGCATCTGCCGAGAAACCCTGGAAAAGAAGGTTCGGCAAACAAAAGTGATCCAATGAGGGCAGTTATCTTTGCAGGTACGAGTATCAGCCACGAGGATTCAAGGGAGATCCTCGATGCAGTTTACCTGCCACCTGTGGCAAGAGGCGACGTCGATAAGGTCGCCGGTCAGGGCTATGATGTAATTGGTATCATCGATGGTGTTTTCTTTGACAGGGCTGCAGTAGCCCACAAGGAAATAATCCGTGCGATGAAAAAAGGCATCAGGGTAGTTGGCGGATGCAGTATGGGTGCGTTGCGTGCTTCTGAACTTGATAGTCATGGCATGATCGGCGTAGGCAAGGTCTATGGCTGGTACAGGGATGGTATCATCGAAGCGGATGATGAGGTTGCAGTGACAACCAATCCCGAGACCTTTGAACAGGTATCGACACCGCTTGTTAACATAAGGGAGACTTTCAGGGAAGCAGTTGCGAAAGGCATTATTGATGGTGAGACCTTCGAAGGGCTTATCAGGATAACAAAGAGCATCCACTATCCTCAAAGAAGTTACCTTGGGGTAATTAAAAAAGCAGTTGATGAAGGACTTCTGGAGGACAGGGATCCATTGCTGGAATATTGCAGGAACAATGCCTCAGATGTAAAAAGGGAAGATGCAGTATTGGTGCTTCAGACGGTAAAAAAAATAATGGAAACAGGGGAATGAAGCTTATTCCTCATTTTCTTCGTGGTTTTCATGGTTAAGGTTACAACTGTCATGTTCGATCCTGCCACAAACTCCTATGGTTGGATGTCCCATTGAATCGCAAATGGCATTTATGGCTTTTTTTGACACATAACCTTCAAACCTTGCAACCTCTGCACATGATTCTTCCGCAGTGAGCCCGTAATGATTAAGCATCAGGCTCAGTATCCTGTGCCTTCTCAACAGGAAGTGTGCATAATCCTTTCCTTTTTCCGTAAGGCTGAAACCTCTGTATGGAACATGGTTCACATATCCTGATGAAGCAAGCTCATTGATAGCTTTGGTGATGGTGGAAGGGTCCACGTTCATGTGGTTGGATATCTCGGTGGTGCGTACATTGTCGCCCCTTTCAAAAAGGTATTTCAGGTATTCGATCTTCCTTGGCGAAAGTTCCAATCCTGTTATATCGTCCATATGGAGGATTATACACAGATTTATTTAAAATTTGCGTGGGTACCAAAGATCTACCTGCATTATTTGCAACTTTCGTGTTTGTCTATGAAATGGTCGATGAGGGCACGTGAGATGCTCTTTTTTCCCGGAAGCTTTGGGATTTCATCCACATGGAACCAGCAGGCTTCTTCTATCTCATTTACGTCGACGTCGATCTCCCCTTCTGCAAAGTTCGCTGTAAATCCTAACATCAGCGAGGACGGGAAAGGCCATGGCTGGCTTGCAAAATAATTCAGGTCCTTTACGGAAATGCCGACCTCTTCCTTTATTTCCCTGTGGGCCGCATGCTCTATGGTTTCTCCGGCTTCCACAAAGCCTGCCACAAGCCCATAGACACCATCCGGAAAATGCTTTGATCGTGCCATAAGAAGGTTCTCTTCCTTTTCTATCAATATTATAACAGCCGGGCTTATCCGCGGGTAAGCGAGATGCTCGCAATTGTGACATTGCATTCCGGTTTCCTCCGGAACGTAGTGGGTAGTTCCTCCACATAATCCGCAGTATCGGTGAGTGCGATAAAAATCAGCCATTTGAACTGCCCTGGAAGCAATACCAAGCATTTCCTCATCAATTGTACCATACAGGTCATGAAGGTCAAAGTACTGCATATTGCCTTCAACAAGCTCTTCCTCCAGTTCAAAACAGTAACATGGAATATCACCGAGTGTTCCGATATAGATAATTTCAGTGTTGTAGACGATATGCTTTTTTGGATAGCATGAAAAATAGTCGTCAGGCTGACTTTCAGCATCTACCAATATCTTTCTCTGATGCACGGGGAAATAGAGCGCTTTTCCGCCTGTATTGTTCTCATCGCCATGGAATACCAGTTCTTCGGTTGCAAAAGAAGGTCGGTACTGTGTATTCATTGATATCACTTCATGGGGGACGTTTTGAAAGGTGTTCACATCCAATTCATATAGTCTTTGCTTATCTTTAGAATCCGATATGATTGGCGTAGCTGCTCCACAGGTATAATGTGGATATCCCTACGATAGCTATCAGTAACATGGTATTCCTCGAGCGGCAGTAGAGTTCCTTTGATCCGGATATCCTTACAAGGACCAGCTTGTTGAGCGTACTGATGATCCCTGCTATTACTGCTGTCTGAGCAGCCACAGTATATGAGACATTCCCGCTGAAAGCCAGTGCTGCAACCGAGGCTGTGACTGCTGAACTGCTGACAAGTCCTCCAAGTGCCGATGCATAGACTCCGGCAGTACCAAGGAATTCGCTTGAAATGCTAGTAATGACAAGAAGGATCGTGAAGATCGCACCGAACCTGAATGCAGGTTTTAGTGCAAATGGTGAACCGATCTCCAGTGGCTCGGTCATAACGTCATTTTCTTTTCTCCTTATTATAACTATCCCAATTGTCAGTATGAGCATTGCTAGCTGTGGAGGGAGCATCAATATCATAGTACTTGCAGTGGGATCCACGATCAATGCGATCAGGGTATTGCTGATTATCATTGAAATGTTTGACATCAATATCCCGATGTACAGTGCATCCATCAGACTGGATCTGTTCTTTGACATGGTCGCAAGTGCCCCTGTGGTTGCCTCACTGCTTATAAACCCTCCAAAAAGGCCTGAATATGTTATTCCTCCGCGGGTTCCGAATCTTTTGAGGGATATATAACTGACAAAACCGATGAACATTACCAGTACCACGATAAGTATGGCTGATTTAAGGTTCAGAACTCCCATTACAGGTTCTTCAGGCATCAGCGGATATAGGATGAAAGCCACAACAAGGAACTGAACTGCATTGAGTATCTCATCATCTGAGAGATGTTGTGCAAATGAATGAAGTGGTTTTTTCTCAATTAGCAGCAAAGTAATGAGCACAGCTATGATTATTGCAAAGAGGTACCGTCCTGTAGCTACCAGCACACCAAGCAGGTAAGTTGAGAATAATGCTATGGAACTTGTCATCCCAAGCTTCCCAATGGTCGTGTATATCCTGTACACAAGCACAAAACAGGAAGCTGCAACCAGTGCCGTGGTGATCTGCAGTATGGCGATATCCATCACCTCTGCAACATAGGTTGCAAGCATGCCGACAAGGCATACTATTGCAAATGTGCGTACGCCGGCGAAGACTTCCTGATCCTTGCGGTGATGTTCCCTCTCTATACCTATCAGTATCCCTATCAGTAGAGACAGGATAGCTTTTGTCAGAAAGTCGTATAATACAGGGTCCAGTCCAAGGTCAAATGTTAGCACAAAGCAGCTCCCGGAAGTGTTAAAAGGATCTTATTTTAGATTACTTATATTAATAATATATATCTCATGACCCCTTATAGTATTTTTGAAGTCTTTACGATATTGCCATCACTTTTTGCATTCAGAATTCAATATCTGGCATTGGCATAACAATTTGCTTAATAGATGGCTCAAACAAGGTGGGAGGTCCTTAATTTGATCGTTCAGCAAATATTTGCAAGTGGAATAGCTCATAGTTCATACATTCTTGGTGGAAATAATACTTGTGCAGTGATCGATCCCGGTCGCGATATTGATATTTATATGGATGCTGCGGCTCAGATGGGCTGGGGGATAACCCATGTACTTGAAACCCATCTGCATGCAGATTTCATTTCCGGTCACATGGAACTTCTGGAAAGGACAGGTGCATCATTAGTAGTTCCACGTTCTGCAAATTGCAAATTCGATGCAATGGCGGTCTCAGAAGGGGATTCGTTTGAGATCGAGGATATGATAATAGAGGTTCTTGAAACTCCGGGGCATACACCTGAACATGTCTCCTACGTGGTGACTGACAGTTCACGCGCTGAGGTTCCTGTATGTGTCTTTTGTGGAGATACCCTTTTTGTAGGTGATGTTGGCAGGCCTGACCTGTTCCCGGGTAAAGCAGAAGAACTGGCTTCAAAATTATATGATAGTCTTCACGGGAAACTGCTGGAACTGCCTGATTTTTGTGAGGTATATCCTGCACATGGCGCAGGTTCCCTTTGTGGCAGGGCCATGGCTGCAAAGCGTAGCACGACCATCGGTTATGAAAGGCTTTACAATTATGCGTTGAACATAGGTAACCGGGAAAATTTCATCCGTTCACTTACGGAAAATATGCCTGCAACTCCGGACCATTTCAGCAGGTGTAGCGAAGTGAACAGGATCGGACCGGAATTGGTCGAAGATCTCCTTCCACTAAAGGCCATACCTTCGGAGGAGTTTCTGGGGCTGCTGGATGATCCTGAAAATATAGTCCTTGATATGTTGTTATGAGGCATTCGGTGGCCGTCACATACCGGGTGCATATAGCATTGACCTTAACAGCAACTTTGCTACATTCTCAGGTTGGTTACTCCCTTCTGATAAGGACATACTGTTGGTGACCGACACTCAGACGAATGCATCGGAAGCTGTGGTCTGGTTGCACAGGGTTGGTCTTGACAGGATAGTCGGATTTCTTGATGGGGGAATGCACTCATGGTCCATGAAAGGTCTTCCAACAGAACATCTCTGTCAGATTTCGAGCCTTGAACTCGATAACATGGTCAGGGATGATGAGGATTTTATTCTTGTGGATGTAAGGGCAGTTTCCGAGTTCAACGGAGGGCATATACAAAATGCGATCAACATCCCGGTACACGAGCTCAGGGATTCGTATAATGAACTTGATCCCGACGCAAAGACAGTTGTCATTTGCGGAAGCGGACAGCGCTCAAGCATGGGTGCAAGCATACTGCAACAGAAAGGCTTCAGCGATGTCCACAATGTTTCCGGCGGGATGACCGGTTACAATGCTGCAGGGTTCGGCCCTGACTGTCCGTTGTGTGCACTTCCGTGGCTACCTTCAGGGAAGGTCAGGAAGGATAGCTGATCACTATTTATGGGGGTTCACGGCCACAATTTCAGGATTCGGGGATGAAGAGAAAGTAAAGTATCAGCTTCTCTTTCTCAATACCAGATAAGCACATCCGAATATTATCATCAATATGGAACTTGATAGCATTGGGAGGGACGTGCTTTCAGACGTTTCTTCTACATTTGATCCCAATGTATCGTTGCTTATGTCTATATCGATCAATTCCGAACTTCTGTCTGTAACTTCTGCCGTTTGTGGAAAGCCTACAATAGCAAATGGTGAAAATCCAGGTGTTTTGCTCTCAAAGTAAATGTATTCCGTGTCCTCACTGAGGATAGTGGTAGAAAGCTGTGTCCATTTTTCACCATGGTTTCTGCATAATGTTATTGTCGTTTCATCAATATTATTCTCAGCAATCCACGATTTACTGACCCTGAATCCAATAACCGGTTCTGCAATATTGTTCTCAGTTGCAAAACCTGCTTTTCCAACCCAAATGTTCATGTGTTGATAGGCTATTCCGGGAGGATTCTCTTTAACAAGTGCTGATTTTTCTTTAAGGACTTCAACAGTTGTTGATATCTTTCCTGAGTTCTTCAATGCATAGAATCCGATATACTCGATCTTGTCCCCTTCCTCTTCGAATTGGAAGTTGATCTCAGAATCTTTGTTTATATATATGGTCTTTACTTCTTTCAGTATAATGTTCTCGAAAGCTTCTCCTGTATTACCGGAACCTCCTCCGGATGAAGATGAACCGCTCTTACTCGGGGTACTGGGGGCCAGAGATACTTCAATTGTGAAATTAACCATCGATAAACCCGTATTTCCTGCTGAATCGCTTGCGAAGACAGTTACATTGTGTTCTCCATCAGACAGGCTGCTAAGTGTAGTGTTTGGAGTAAATGTGTTGTTCCCTTCTCCATTGAGATTGTACATCCAGATTGCAACATCCTCATCGGCAAATACATTGAGGCTTACAGTACTTGTATCATATGTTGTGTTCTGCGGACTTTCGATAGTTACAGTCGGTGTTATCGTATCGATACTGAAACTGATCGCAGCTGATCCGATATTACCAATTGTATCATTGGCGAACACTGTTATGTCATATTCTCCTTCAGGCAGGCTGCTAAGTGTAGTGTTTGGAGTAAATGTTTTGTTCCCTTCTCCATTGAGATTGTACATCCAGACCATCACATCCTCATCAGCAGATACATTCAGGTTAACGGTATTTGTATCGTATGCTTTGTTCTGAGGACTTTCGATGGTCACACTAGGCGGTGTCGTGTCAATTGTGAAGTTTGCCATCAATGATGTCATATTACCATTTGTGTCATTGGCAAAAACCGTTATGTTATGGCTACCATCAGGAAGGGGTAGTGTGATGTTTGGAGTAAATGTATGGTTGCCGGTTGCATTGATATTGTACATCCATGTATCGACTTCCAGATTTGCAGACACGTTCAGGAAGATCGTACTCGTACTGTAATTGTGGCCTTCCTCTGGTTCATCCATCGTTATGCTGAATATAGGTCTGTTAAGGACATTAACGGTAGTTGAGTTTGTAATACTTCCATTTGTCACCGTTATTGTGGTGTTTCCTGTAGTATTTGCAGTGAACAGTCCAGAGATTGCATCGATGGTGCCGACTGTCTGATTCTGTGAGTTCCAAGTAACATTAACATACATTGGATTATTGTACTGGTCAAGTATCTGATTGCTGAATTGCAGAGTTTCTCCTTCATAGGTCGTTTCATTTAACGGATCCGGTATTATCGCTGCAACATATGAATCCTCAGTAAATGCCTTGATGCAGATGCTCCTATTTTCAGAATAGGTTGTTATATCGGTCCATGAGTTTCCATTTGGACTGATGTAACCTTCACCTGAATTTGCGGTTGCTTTGCTGCTGTAACCGGCAATTGGATACTCCACTGGAACAAGGTACGCATAATCCGGGTCACTGAACTTAATTACAACGGAAAAATCCTGATCATGTTCAAGTTTTATGGGGCTGCTTAGATCGATCGTATGGTATCCTGCGTACTCAAAGGTACCGGATGTGAAATATTCATGTCCTGAGGAGTTAATAGGTCCTTGATCTGGATCTTTATAGATATACAGTTCATAATCCGTCATCTCATCAGGAGTGTAAAAGCTGACAGCATTCAGATATTCATCTGAATCTGGTGTAAAGATGTTAGCTGCCCATGAAACATTGGTGGTATCGTTAGGATATCCGGTACTACTTGTATATCCCAATGGGTCATATTGGTATATGTTATCATAATTATCCACATCTTCTGAACCTACAAAGACTGCCTGGGGTTCAAATGATTCTTCATAGTAGGAGATATAGAAATATCCTTCATCTCCGGGACCGGTGCCCCAACTGTTTTTACAAATAAACGCTCCATCTCCCAGGGGGGTGATCTCAAAATTTTCCTTTGGATATGAATCATTCCAGCCCACTAAAGCAACTGCATGTCCGCCATCATCATAATTTCCATTATAATAGTAGGTCAGATATTTGTCATCAAATCCATCCCAATCGACATCAAAACGAGAATATACTGCACCATGTTCCATGATCGCTTCTTTTATAAAATCATCAGCATGAGGAGTTACAGCATCCCTTTGTGGAAGAAAAATAGCTTCCTGGACATGTCTTCTCTCAGGTATGCTGGTATCAGAATAAATTGATGTGTCGTTATAGGGTTCATCAGATTCATTGACCGGCCCGGTCCATCGGGACAGGTAGGCAAGCGATATCTTATAATTTCCTCCACCATTGGCATCCCGGTCAAATCCTTCGGAATAATTCTCAGACAATATATTCTTCATATGATTTTCAGAAAAGTCATAAACACCTTCATCAGGTATCATGCATGATTCAAGAGATGCATATGTTGCATGTGCCCAGCAACTGCCTGATGTTCCCTGGTCCCGGACCGGAGTTACGTTGTTCTCATCGCGAAGATCGTAGTATGTGGGCAGGGTTTCCGCAGATTCAGAGAATAGACCAATTTCATTTGCACTGTATGTATGGCTTTTATCAATATGTGAATTGTCGACCGGGGATGGAATTATGCCATTTATGTCATATTTGTCCCTTATTGATCCACCTGCGTTTAGTGAGGATGATCGAACATTGTCATACGAATCCATATTTACTTCCATCTTCTCCACATACTCAACGAATTCCGGATTAAGAGGGGCTAGATATAGATCCTGATCTATAGTTTCATTTATTAAAAGTGAATTATTATCTGAAGATGCAGCAATTGAAACATTTGCTATACAAAACAATAATATTGTGAGTGTAATCATTCTAACAAATTGCATAAAGACCTGTCCTGATTATCTATGATTGTTGGAAGAAGGGATATGTGCTGCTGCTTATGACTATAATTCAATGATATTTATATATTACTTCTTCTGAAATAACATCGCCCTTTCTTTTCAAAGGCTATGCTGTGTCAATCCGAATCCGTGATCCTTGCTCAGGTTTATGCTCTTCGGTCGGTAGAGATCCCCTGCTTTCCAGGAGTTAATGGCATCCTGTACCGTGCCATCAGCGCCTACAAAGATCTCAATATCATTTTCGTTCAGCAGGTCAACGATCTTCTGTCCGACCCCTGAACATAGGACAACATCTGCTCCAGATTTTACAAGAAGTTCATGTGGAAGACCTTTCCCTCCCACATGGACACTTGTATTCTCAATGATCTCAACTTCTTCTGTTTCACTGTCGTAGATCGTGTATGTTGCAGCCTTTCCGAAATGGAGTTCGATGTCATCATCCAATCCGCCTTTTTCCGTGCTGGGTATAGCAATTTTCATATTCTCACCTTTTCTCTGGAAGAATATGTTCTCATTGTTTGATATACTTCTGCATTGTGTACATTTTCAGTCATCCGGAAAGTGTACGATCGGACAATTCAGAGCTTGAAACGTGATCCTGCTTCAATAGGTACAAAAGAGTTTGGGAATCTTGTTCTGATGGTGGCAATATTCGATGTGCAATGTCCGGCACCTATGAATTCCAGTCCGTTCAGCAGATCATATTCCTGGCTATCATGCAATCCTCCGATGATTCCACGAACATTCCCTTCGGCTGCTGCTGCTCCTATAATGGCTTCCAACCCCGGATGTGCACAGCCTGTAATAACATATATCCCGGTGTCTGTTTTGAGCATTAGTGACTGCTCTTTCGGGCTATTCCCGAGTTCACCTGTAGAAAAGACGTTGTTGCATATTCTGGATCTTTCGGTGATCTCGTGCAAAGTAGAATGAGATGCTATTTCATTTTTAAGTTTCTCGGAAAATGATGCAGGGATGTAGACATCAATATCACTGTTAGCATTCAGTATTTCCGGAATTCCGCCGATATGGTCCCAGTGCTGGTGGGAAAGTACAAGAATATCGATATCCTCGACCGGGATGTTAAGTGCTGAAAGATTGCTCTGTAATGCACAACCGTCCCACCCGGTGTCAAACAGTATTTTCCTGTCTTCAGTTTTGATATAACAGGAAAATCCCCAGCCCTTTTTGAGACCAGGTTTTGCTTCATTGTCATAGACGATGGTAATTTCCATCACATCTTCTCCACGCCGAAACGGTTCTTCAGGTAATATCCGGAATAAAGTGCTCCTGCAGGATTATGTGTTAGTACCCTGTCCTTCACAATGAATGTAGTAACAGGTGCTTCTGAATACTTGTTGAACATTATGTCATGGCCCATGCAGAGCCCGACTATGATGTTAAGTTCGGTACCTGCTCTGTTGAGCATCATTGCCTGTGCAATGGGGTTGCAGGTAGTTTCCCTTCCGTCCCTTATCTTATCCAGTCCGTATTTTTCCTTGTCTACGCCACATATCTTGCAGCATACGGACTCTACGATAAAGTCTTTCTCAAGTATCTTACAAAAGGTCCTTGCCTCATTCTCAAGGCCCACACAAAAAGCGACACCTAGCTTTCGGTATCCCAGTTCCTTTGCAAAAAGGACCAGCTCTTCAAGCCTTGTCTTTTGCATGTAGAAGTTCGCCTCTATCTTTGAAGCGGCCTTCATCATCTCGAGGTCTTCTGAAGTATATTCCGGTTGTACTTCTCTTGGAGTACAATCTTTTCCCTGCCTGCATCTTCTTGTATCACAGGATGCACATTTCATGACCTGTTCACCTCTTAAACGTTAATTTATTTTCCGGATCCCGGATCTTCACAGAGCTCTGTCCTCACAATTTTCCAGATTTCCCTGAGATTTTTTGAGAACCCATTGTCTGCATATTCAATGACAGTCTTTTTTCCGATCATCGCTTTGTTCGGGATCGTGTCATATGGAAGCTTTCCTGCTACCACTATGCCATTCTCCTTGCAGGAACTTTCGATCTGCTTTGTGTTCCCTTCATTGATGTTATATTTATTAATACAGACGATTGCCGGTATCCTGAAGTGGTCAGTTACCTGTATGATCCTTTCGAGATCGTGTATTCCGGACAAGCTTGGTTCTGTTACAATGAGGGCAAGGTCTGCACCTGTAATGGCTGCTATTACGGGGCATCCGGTTCCTGGGGGTCCGTCACATATTATTAGCTCGGCTCCATTTTCATTGGCAAGTGATGCTGCATGTTCTTTTACTGCAGTGACCAATTTGCCACTTGCTTCTTCTCCGATCATGAGCTCTGCATGTACCATTGGACCATATCTGGTCATGGAATCAAAGACACTTCCAGAGGGGTTATTTATCATTTTGATGGCATTTTCAGGGCAAATATATTCACATACCCCACAACCTTCGCATTTGCAATTGTTTATGGTATGGTCTGTATATATAGCATCGAAATTGCAATTCTCGATACATATGTTGCATCCGATACATTTTTCAGTATCGATATGTGCAATGTCCATTCCGTAAAAGTCGGAGGTCTCTATTATCTCAGGCCCCAGGACCAGATGCAGGTTCGGGGCATCAACATCACAGTCTGCGATTATGGCCTTCTCTGCCATTGATGCAATTGCAGCGGTGATAGTAGTCTTCCCTGTTCCGCCTTTTCCGCTGATGATGACAAGTTGCTTCATGCTTCTATCTCCCTGCCATATCTGTTCTGGATCGAGCTGTAGAGTCTTATGAACTTCTCTTTCCAATGTCCCATTTCCTGCACAAATGGTATCCCTTCTGAATACAATTGCGCGATCTTTGTGTCATTGGGTACCTTCATAAGTATCTCGATATTTTCCTTCATGCAATATTCTTCAACACTATCATCACCGCTACCACTTCGGTTGATGATGATCCCGTGTGGGATCCCAAGTGTTCGGACTACTTCCACCGCCAGCTTCAGGTCATGCAATCCAAAAGGGGTGGGTTCTGTAACAAGGACGCAGTAGTCAACATCCTCAAGTGTTGTCAGGACCGGGCACGCAGTACCTGGTGGTGCGTCAATGATGGCTGTCCTACCCAGGTCGATGTTCTTCTTGAGCTCACTGATCACGGGTGATGCCATGGTCTGGCCGATATCCAGTAATCCTTCGTAGAGTTCAGGTCCTTTCTTATCTCCTCTGGAACTTTTCCGGATGATCCCTGTGACGATCTCGTGTTCCTGTATGGCTCCTTCAGGACAGACCATCATGCATCCTCCGCAGCTGTGGCATAATGTTGGGAATGTCAGGATCTTGTTCGGAAGGGTTGCGATCGCGTTGAAACGACAGGAGTCAGAACATTTCTTACAATATGTGCAGTTCTCTTCCACAATTTCGGGGATCATGGATGTTACTTCTGTGAGCTGCTCCAGTTCCTTATTGAGGAACAGATTGCAGTTCGGTTCTTCAACATCGCAGTCGAAAAGCTGTACATCCTGAAGTGAAAGGGCAAGGTTCACAGCGATGGTGGTCTTGCCGGTCCCTCCTTTTCCGCTTGCTATTGCGATCTTCATGATATCATTCAGTGTTGGTGATCATGGTCGTGATCGTGTCCCTGACAGACGTTCTCACTGTTTGGACTTGCAAGGTTGCCTTCTTTCCAGTCGGATATGGCTTTTTCTATCGTTCCCTGTGCTCCAACGAATACCTCTATCCCATAGTTAGAGAACATGGTAACAGCTTTTGTTCCAAGTCCGCCGCAAAGCATTACATTGACACCTGCTTTCGATAGTAGCTCAGGTGGCAGTCCAACGCCTCCGTTGTGCTCGCTCGTGTTCTCTACGATCTGAACCTCATCAGTCTCTGTATCAAGTACAGTATAGACAGGAACCATTCCAAAGTGCTGTCCGACATTATCTTCTAATCCGCCATTTTTTGCAGAAGGTACGCATACTTTCATCTTTTTACCTCTCGTATATCTTTGATTTTGATTTATTATGCTCATATACGATGAAGTATTTAAAGTTAATGGGAAACCTTGATATATTTACTCTCGTTTGTGCATTTTAATCTTTGAGAGGTTCAATAGGAAGCCAACAAAATTTCCTTTGATCTGGCGCATTTAAGTTATTTGGATAAGGTTGGATGCTGAAGATAGTCTTTTTTGATTTTGAATACTACAGATCAAAATTGAATGAATACTGGACAAGCTCAGGGTGAAGTTCTGAACTGAATAAAATCAGTACGGACTTGACTCCAATCAGAATAAGTTAGGACTGGATGAAGTTCAGATATTAAATGAATTAAAAAAAGAAATTAAAGAAAAAAGAATTGGACTTAGTAAGTCCAGTTCTTTGCTGCTTCGATCATTGCCTGGAGGTTCTCGGTTGGGGTCTGGCTTACAATACCACAGCCAGGTGAGAGAAGTCCCTTGCCATCGAGCTCTTTGAGTACTCTTGCGGACTCTTCTTTGACGAAATCTACGCTCTGGTTCCAGAGGCAGTTGACTGGGTCGAGGTTACCGACGATGAGTGCTTTCTCTACCTTGCTGACTGCTGTTGCTGCGTTAACGTTCTGGTCGACACTGATTGCGTCTACACCGCAGGTCTCCATGAGTGCAAGACCTTCTGTTGTGTCACCACAGATGTGGAGTACAGCTGGTACGCCCTTCTCGTGGAGTGCGTCAATAAGCTTCTGGTGGAATGGTACTACGAACTTTGCGTAGAAGTCTGCACCGATAAGTGAGTAGCTTGCGGTTGGGTCAATGATGGAGAATACACTTGCTCCGCTCTCTACCTGTGCGAGTGCGTATTTGATTGCAAAGTCGGTTGTGAACTCCATGATCTCAAGACCGTATGCTTCTTTTGTCATGATGTCCATGAACCAGGAGTCACCGGTGATGTGCTGTGCAAGTGAGAAAGGACCGATCATACTTCCGATGATTGGGACTTCTTCTCCATACTTGTCAGCGAGGATCTTGATTGATTCGAGGACAATGGAGGTTCTCTTGCTTGTGTCTGTAACATCGTATCCTTCGAACTGCTTGAGGTCGTCGATGTTGTTTACAACGTGGCTGATGACGGATGGCTGCTGTACCTTTGTACCGTCCTTGATTCCACTGCCGAAGAACTCTGCTTCTGCGGTGATGTCGAATGGGACACGGATTGCTTCGAAACCGATCTCTGTGTGACCTGCTTCTGCGAGTGCAGCAAGCTGTGCAGCATCATAATTTGCTTCTGGCCAGAAAACGTTGATTGCTTCCATCTGGTCTACTGTTCCGGTCTGTGTGACACAGACAGCTGGCATCCTGTCAACTTTCTCACCATTCAGTACGCGAATTAATCTTTCCTTCTGTGTGTATTCGGACATTTACATTCTCCTTAATTTAAATCCTTTATAATCGCTAAAAAGGTACATACGCTATGTATTTGCCATATATATACCTTTTTGTTTGATGAAAATCAATTGCAATAGTCGCATTGGACAAGTATTATGGATTTATTTTAGTAATTTTTGGCATGTTTTTAGCAGGTATTTCTTTCTGCATAAACACAGTCTCTTTTTTTACTCTACTATTAAAAAACTGAGTAAAGCATTGCTGCTACTCCAATAACCAGTGGTTCCATAACAAGGTCAATATCGTACTTCTCGACAAGCTCATCTGGCAGGGCGCATGGGATGCCGGGCGTTGATACAAGACAACGTTCTGCGATCATTCCTTCTGAGATGGTATTTGCATTTGGTGTTGCCTCAAAGACCATCGAGAACTTCCTTTGTCTCTCAATATCAAAGGCCTTCACACCAAGTTCTTCTATTGCCTTGTTCATGAAATCGGTGTTCGGATCGCATGCATATACATTGAATCCTTTTTCTACAAGGTGTGATGCACCGGCATAACCTACACGTCCAAGACCTATGACCAGTACATCCTTTGAATCGGTGTGCTTATATCTTGAAGCTATCTCTGAATAGATCACACCGGTGCATACATGGTTGGTTGCTATCTTACCGTTCCTCAGGTTGTGGGCAATGAATATGTGGTCATCTGCCATCAGTATTATGTCCGCACCACCTGCCACTGCCTGATGGTATCCTGTTATGTCAGGATGCTCAGTAATAAAACCTTCAAGTCCGAAATATTCGGTTATTGCAAGCAAGGATGCTGAGAAATTTCCGATTATGCCGTTGCCTGAAGTTATGGGTACGATACCTACCTTCTGGGAATCCGGGTTTGTGTCATAGACGCCCTTACATATCTGTGCGATGTCCATCCCAGTAGCTTCTTTAATAATGTTATTGTTCATGTTGAGTTTGTTCAACAGGTCTTCCAGGTCTTCAGGTGTCAATAGTGCCATAGTGATTACCTCTTATAATCCATAATTATGTCCGATATATGCAATTCCTCTGTTACGTGCGATCTGTGCTGCATCTTCACTGATACCCCTTGAGATGAAAGTGAACACAGTGTTCTTCCCATCAGACCTGAATATTTCAAGTCCGTTCTCCTCATGGAACCTGTCATAGCTGTCTCCCATGGAAAGGATGTGTTCTCCCACGGGCACAAGTTCTCCATCTTTCAGTAATAAGTGCTCAAAGATGCAGTATCCTTTTTCAGGTGCCTTATCAATCTCAGTTACACCATCAGTGTAAGCCTGCATCAGCATCTCTACAAGGTTGATACCACTTGAATGGTATACTGCCGTTGGTGTCTGGCTTGGGAAACGGGCATCGATCTCAAGGACCTTCAGGCCCCTGTCAGAAGCGATTGCTTCCACATCCATGATACCCTTCAGGTTGAGGTTCGCTGCAAGCTGGTATGATATCTGCCTGAATTCAGGGTCATGGTCGATAGGCGTTATCATATGACAATCGTATGTGTCATCGATATGTACCTTTGTTTCCTTCACCACTGCAAAATGGCTGCCATCACCGATGATCTCAAGTGATACGACATCACCTTCCAGATATTCCTCGATCATCATGGAAGGGTCGAGGCCTTCAAGCTCGCTGTTATCGTAGATTATCTTAGTTCCAATGCTGCTGCTTTCGCATGGCGGTTTTACAAAATATGGTGGCTGGGATGGTTTATCATCCGGAGTTGGTACTCCTATGGATACAAAATATTCCTTTGACCTGTTTTTGTTCATGCTGATGTGGTATGCATCAAAATCAAAAAGAACGGGACAATCCAGCTTGCTGCTGATATCCCTTATGAAGTTCAGTGTATTAAGGTTCTCATTGACCGGTATTATGGCATCGACATCCCTTGAAATGTCGATAAACCTTTCCGGTTCCTGAATTATGTCAAAACAGAAGAAATCGTCAACAACATTGCGGATAAGGGGTTTCTCGTTCCGGTCTATCAGAACAACATTCATCCCCGCTTTCCTGGCAAGATAGCTCACTTCGAATCCCTGAAGCTTGCCTCCTATTAGACAGATCGTCGTCATCCTATCGCCCCAACAACTTCTCGAACTCGCTTTGTTCTGCGGGCTCCATACCCATTGTTTTCAGTCTGGCGATAACGCTCTTAACGTCCCTGTCCCTCTCGGCATGTTCCCTGTCGTAGTTAACGACACCTTCAAGGGATGAGTTAGAAGATATTATGGAAGTGACAACGTTTGCTCCTGCATTGAGCCTGTGGACCATTCCATCGATCCCTTCAAGGTCAAGTGATGCCGGAATAAGCTTGTCCGGGTAGAGGAGGCGGAGTATTGAGATGATCTTGAGCTCCGATGAACTGTCCTTTATTTCCTTTCCTTCCAGTGGTGTTCCCTGCTGTGGGAGGAATGTCATCACACGTACCATATCCGGATTGGATGTTGCTAATCCTCTTAATGATATGATCGTGGATTCAATATCCGGCTCGACTTCTGTCAGGATGCCATCTTCAACACAATAGCCGATCCTTTTAGCATGATTCCTTGAATTGATCCTGCCTTCAAATGATTGCTCGACCCTTAGTTGCTTGTACAGTTCCATGTCATAGGTTTCCTGATACAGGGCAAGGAAGTTGGCACCGTTGTCCCTGAGCATTTCAAGGGTATCGTTGTCAACAACTCCCGGGGAGACCATGATGGGTTTTCCCACCTCTTCCTTTACGGTCCTGACAAATTCTGCCAGTCGTTCAGGTTTGTTGTGGAAGTATGGGTCTTCTCCCATTGTGAGGTCGACCATGTGTACATCTTCGGTCTTGATCACCTGGCAGATCTTCCTGATGTCCTCCGTGCTAAGACGGTACCTCTCAATATCATTTGCATTCCTATAGTAACAGAATGTGCATTTGTTCTTGCAGTATGTAGAAAAGTAGACAAAGCTGTACATGAACACCTTATTTCCGAAGAAATGGTCCCTGATGTGTCGTGCAACATAGTGCAGCTTTTCAATTTCACCAGGGCTTTCAGTTTCAAGAAGTCTCCTGATGTCGTCATCGGACAACTGTGACCCGTCTATGATCTGCTCTGCATAGTTGTCAAGGTCTTCATTATCCATGTTATTAAACAAGATGTTCACCTCACAGATTAGTATTGATCCCGTTGTAGTACAATTCAGACCTGCTTGCACGGCGTATGTTGGTGTAGTCATGCTTTACCTTAAGCAATCTTTCCAATCCGAAACCTGCTCCGATCCATGGTTTGTCAACTCCCCATTCCCTGTCAAGCGGAATAGGTCCGACAACTGCTGAGGAAAGTTCCAGGTCACCATGCATAATGTCTATGGTGTCTCCATAGACCATGCAGTCATCTGCTTCTATCTGATATTCTATGCCCAGGTACTCGAGGAATTCGCTGATGGTACCTTCAAGGTTTTCCCTTGTGCAGTTGGATCCCATCTGGCAGAAGTTCAACATCGTGAACTCTTCCAGGTGCCTGCTGCCATCGGATTCCTTGCGGTAGCAGGGTCCAATCTCGAATATCCTTATGGGGTCAGGGAGTACTTTGTCCAGCTTTCGCAGGTAATTGTACAGGCAGGGTGCCAGCATTGGTCGCAGGCACATGTTGTCTCCCACACGGAATATCTGCTTGTAGAGGTGATCGTCCTTATCGATTCCCATTCTTTCAACATACTCAAATGGTATCATTATCGGGGACTTGATCTCAAGGAAGCCTCTTTCCACGAAGAACTCGGTTATCGTCCTTTCAAGTTTACCAAGACGATCTTCCCTGTCCTCTTCATACATCGATATGAGGTCTTGACGGCGTCTTTGGATCAGTTCCTTTTCCAGTTCCCTGAATTCTGGTAATTCGCCTTGGACCGGTATCTTGTCACCAGGTGCCATCAATGTCTTCAGCCTCTCGATCTGGGAAGGTGAATATTTCACTTCCGGCTTGTTGTTTTCTTTTGCTCCATTGTTCTCAGGTTTAGCAGGGGCTGCTTCACTTGAGGTTGTCGGAGTTGGTGTAGAAACTGAAACGGATTTAACAACAGCTTGTTTTGGCTTCCTGGGAGTCGGCTTCTTTGTGGAGAACACACTAACGGTCTGTCCTCTCTCTTTGAAGGTCTTTTTGACAAAACGATTGATCTGTTCGTCACTTGGACGACAGCGTTTGCAAGGCTTGCGGTACTTATTGTTCCGGAGTGATCTTGCAGAACGGCTGGATCTGGAATTTCTTACTGTAAACCGTGCCCCACACTCGGTTTCAATATGAATGTGATTCCTTGTGATATCAAAGTCTCTTATCCCATGAAGTAATCCGCTTCGCGATAGCCAGACTCCGTTGAGCCCGACCAGAACATCCAGTAATTGCTTTTCCATAGGCCTATGCTCCTATTGCGAAGTACTTCATATTATCATCATCCTTTACTTACACCGATGCTTTTCACATCGAGGTGCTAATATGTTTTAATGGAAAGCCATGTCCATCTGGCGGAAACTCCGGGAATCTAACCCGGCTGAACGGATTTAGAGTCCGTTCGATCTACATGATCAAGTCTCCATGTTGTGTATGACAAATGTTTATGGATACTCTGGCTTTCCTTACATATTCGTGGTGAACATCTGGTGGATATAATACCTAATGACACCACTGATACACTCTCATTGCTGGGTTCCATATTTAACAATTTCGGATTAATTGTTTTTTCTGCAATTCATATCTGTGAATACTTGCAGTTGGTCAATTTTAGTAATGGTATGGTATGTTTGCTATAGATGCCGTTTCTCTTCGGAAAATAAACTGCTCGAAAATACAAGGTCGAAGTTCCTAAAGAAAAGTTTACATAAATTAATATAGCTTTTGTTCCTATCATAGGACGATTAACGTGACGATGAATCTGGAAGATGAAAGAAGCTTGCCTCTCAAAAAACATATCGTAGGTCTTGTGCCCGCATCACATGGTGGTCTTGTGCGAAAAGCATCACAGGAATACGGGGTATCTGAGTCGGATATCATAGATATGAGCGCAAGCCTGAACCCTTTAGGCAGCCCATTCGATCATCCGGAATACGGTCTTGACCTGTCTTCTCTCTTTGCCGCTTCGAAGCCGGGAATGTATCACTATCCTGATAACCGTTATCTTAAGTACAAAGAAGCTGCCGCATCTTTTTTGGATGGTGGGATATGTGCCGCGAACATAGTTCCCGGAAATGGTTCCTGCGAAACCATACGTCTTGTTGCAGAGTGTATGCTTGATACAGATGATATTGTAGGCATACCACAGCCAACTTTTGATGAGTATGAGCAGCAGTGCAGGATAATGGGTGCGAACATCCGTTACTTTGAGCATGAAGGCCTGATGGATATTTCAGATGAGGCATTGCATGAAGTAAAGATCCTCTTTGTCTGTAATCCTAACAATCCTACTGGTAAATTGATCTCTCGGGACGATATCCTTGACCTTGCTAAGCGTTGTGAGGCAAACGGTACTCTTCTGTTCGTCGACGAAGCTTTCATCGAACTTGCTGACCCTTCACAAAGCGTGGCGGATGTAGCTGCGACAAATGATCATATTTTTGTACTTCGTTCCCTGACCAAGAACTTTGCAATACCTGGCATCCGTCTGGGATTTGGTGTTGCATCTGAGAAGATGGCGCTTGCATTGAATACTGCAAGACTTTCATGGAACCTTGGTTCAGTTCCTGATGTTGTGGGTACGGCCCTTCTGGAGATGGAAGGCGGATGTTACAGTAAATACCTTGAAAGATCTCGCAGTTTTATTGAACAGGAGAGGGACTACCTTGTAGAGCGTCTTTCGGGGATCTATGGTTTTAAACCCCTTCCAAGCACTGTGAACTATGTTCTTGTTGACATAAGTCAACTTTTGATGGACTCTGTTGAACTCACAGAACGGCTTGCATCCCATGGTATCCTTGTAAGGGATTGCAGTTCTTTCTATTTGCTGGACAATGATTTCATCAGGATCGCAGTTCGCTCCCGGGATGAGACCGATCGTCTGATCCGGGCTATTGGAGATGTTCTGACCGAGTCAGGAAAGGATTATGCCGAGGAGAAATTAAAGCAGACTATAGAGTGTGCGGCATCCGGTGAACCTGCATCCCGAAATACCTGTGAGTATTATCCATGTCACTTCCAGGGGCAGGACTGCACTTTCTGCTTCTGTCCATTTTACCCTTGCGAGAATCTCCGCACAGGAGGGCGGTGGATAGACAGTACTACTGGTGGTAAGGTCTGGAGCTGTGAGGGTTGCACTATAATGCACCGGAAAGAAGTTGTGCAGGACGTTCTGAAGATTCTCATGCGTGATATTGAGACAGAGGATAACCTGAAAGTAGCCTGGGAAAAAGTAATGGTTCCCAATCTTTGATTGGTTGTTCATGCTCTCTTAAAAGAGCGTGTTTTCCGATCGCCTGTAATATGGAGAATTGAAATGGATGCTATCATTATGGCAGGTGGCCTGGCGCAGAGGTTAGGTATGGAGGAGAAAGCATGTGTCATGCTCATGGATAGGCCACTCATCAATTATCTTCTTGATTCCCTTCTTGGTGCAATGCATATTGACCGGGTATTCGTTCAGGTGTCTCCGTATTCTCCGGATACTGAACAATGTGTGAAAAATTCCTTCCAGGGCAGGGTTTCAATTCTCAGGACCTCGGGAGACAATTATGTAGGTGATATGGTAAATGCCGTAAAGGATTCCGGGAGCACCGGTCCTGTGATGGTGTTGATGCCGGATCTCCCACTGGTCACATCGGAGCATATAGATATGATGGTAAAAGCCTATGATGAATTTGGCTTCCCTGCCATGTCCGTCTACGCTCCCATTGGTCTGTATCGTGAACTTGGGTTAAGGCCGGGTACCGTTTTCAACAAAAAAGGTGAAATGCTTGTTCCTGTGGGGATCAATATCCTTGATTCAGTAACTATAGATGTGGAACAGGAAGATACTGATTACCTTGTTGATATTCCTGAAATTGCGATCAGTGTCGATTCCGTGGAAAGTCTTCACAAATGTGAAGAAATGTTGTTGAGATGAATGCTTGTTGTGGTTGAATCAAACCAAACTGATTAGCTTCTCTTTATTTTTCCCTTGTTTTACTTCCGAAATTTGTTGGTTACAGCATCGGTTTTAATTCAATCTCATATTCCCTTAAAGAAACCTAAATTGAATAACTTAATATATTTGCTGTTCTTTACATTATTCGATAAGCGTGTCGCACAAAAAACAAATCCCTCTTAAAGATCATGTTGTAGAACTAGCCTGTCCTGCTCACGGTGGCCTTATTCGTGAGATGGCTGACCGTTATGGCATTCCTGAATCGGATATGCTGGACCTGAGCGCCAGCCTTAATCCTCTGGGGAGCCCTTTTGATCATCCTTCAGGCGGCCTTGACCTTGATGATGTCATGGAACGGGCAGCGCAAAGATTTACCCAGTATCCGGATAATCGCTATCTTGAATATCGTTCTGCAGCGGTTAATTTACTTGGAAACGGACTTTCTGCTGATAATATTGTTCCAGGCAATGGTTCCTGCGAGATCATAAGGCTCGTAGCAGAAGCAGTGCTGGACCATGATGATATTGTTCTCATACCCCACCCCACTTTCGCAGAGTATGAGCAGCAATGCAAAGTTGCCGGGGCAGATGTACGCTACATAAAACAGGAAGACGTCATGGGGCTTTCGGATACTGTCCTTGAAAGTGCAAAGCTGCTTTTTGTATGCAACCCAAACAACCCGTCCGGTGAATTGCGCAATAGGGATGATCTTCTGGACCTTGCGAAAAGGTGCGAATTGAATCACACACTTCTGTTCGTCGACGAAGCTTTCATTGAACTTGCCGATGATCCGTCCCAGAGCATTGCTGATATGGTTGAAAATAATGATCATCTGTTCATACTTCGCTCGCTGACCAAGGATTTTGCAATTCCAGGGGTACGTATTGGTTTTGGTGTGGCTTCAAAAAGAATGGCAGAAGCATTTAATACTGCAAGACTTTCATGGAACCTTGGTTCTATCCCCGAGGAGATCGGTGTAGCATTGATGAACATGGAAGGTGGATGTGACAGTCCTTATCTTGTTCAGTCCCGTGAAGCCATAAAGAAGGACAGGGAATATCTCATAGAACGTATCTCAAGGATACGCAAGTTCGTCCCGATAGACACAAAGGTCAATTTCATTCTTGTAGACATACGCGATTCGGCATTTGATTCGACCGAACTGACCGAACGTCTTGCTTCACATGGAGTGCTTATCAGGAACTGCAGTTCATTCCCTTTTATGGGAACTGATTATGTCAGGGTAGCTGTCAGACCTAAGGAGGAGACTGACCGGCTTTCACGTGCAATAGGAAAGGTTGTAGTTGAAAAAGCACGGGAGAATGCAAGATCTGATCTTATCTGTATGCTTGAGGGCGGAGATGCAAAACCACATGGTCCTAACACCGATTGTTCATACTATCCGTGTCATCATTTCCCCGGACAGGACTGTACATTCTGTTTCTGTCCGTTCTATAAATGTGAGGATGAACGAACCGGTGGCAAATGGGTGGACCGTTCAAGTGGTGGTAAGGTATGGAGCTGTGAGGACTGTGTAGTAGTACACCAGAAGGACGTGGTGGAACAGGTACTCAATGAGCTCTCATACAAAGGCAATATGGATGACAAATTGAAAAAAGCATGGACTAAGGTCGTGGAGCCTCTCCTATGATAGAACCGTTCCTTCCGGGTACTGACCATCTAATATCGGTACTTCTTCTTGCAACTGTATTTGACCTGTTGATAGGGGAACCTCCAACAGCTCTGCATCCGGTGGTCTGGATAGGCAATCTGATCGGCTTCTTCAAAAGATCAGCACCTGCTACACACAGAAAGCTCTATGGTGTGGTGTTCGCCCTTGTCGTTATACTCTTCGCATCATCTATCGGCTACGCTGTACTATTGGTTGCAAACCTCTCGATACTACCTGGTTTTGTGGTACTTCTTGTCGAAGCTTATTTCCTCAAGTCCACCTTTGCCATACGCCGCCTTATAGAGGCTGGCATCGAGGTCAATACTGAACTGGTAAAAGGTGATCTGCCTTCTGCACGCAAGAAGTTGTCCATGTATGTAAGCAGAGATACTTCACAGTTAAGCGAAGGTCAGGTATCCTCATCTGTGATCGAGACCTGCTCTGAGAACTTTGTGGATGGTATCTTGAGTCCGCTGTTCTATTATGCAATCCTCGGCCCTTATGGACTAATAGGTGCATACGTGTTCAAGGCAGTGAGCACCCTCGATTCAATGGTGGGCTACATGGATGAGAAACACAGGGACCTTGGGTACTTCTCAGCAAAGACCGACGATGTCCTCAACTGGATACCTGCACGTATTTGTGTTATTTACATTACTCTTGGATCTGTCCTTGCAGGAATGATCTCAAAAGAAAAGAAACTTGACCATGGCGGTGCGATCAGGTGTGCTACCAGCGACTGCCGCTCCTGCTCATCACCAAATTCAGGTTATCCCATGGCTTCTATGGCCGGTGTGCTTGGTGTGCGCCTGGAGAAACCGAATACCTATGTGATCGGCAAGGACTTCTCAATGCCTGTAGCAGAAGATATAAAACAAGCATCGGTGGTAATTGCTGCAGCCTCGATACTTGCAGTGATCTCGTTTGCAGTTTTAATCTATCTAATTTCAGTTATAATCAACTACATATAATCATACCATGTGAGTGATCATTATGAAACTTTCAGATATAGACTCTCAGGACCTGAAAAAGGACCAGCCAAAAGAACTGGATGGTGATATCAACTACGATATCATTGACATACTGGAGGAAGAAGGTATAACCGTGGATATGCTTGTGGATACTGCTCTTGAGCTTTATGCTCCGCATCCCGGTCTGGAGACCCGGGAGATTGCAGAAGAGCGTTTCAGGAAGGAGCTTGATATCGCTGTATCTGATGCCAACCTTTGCCTTTTGATCTATTCCGGCATCCTTCTGGAAAGGGATGGCGAGAAAGGTAAGCTGCCAAATATCAGTAGAAGTTCTTATGAGAAAGATCTTACATTCATCATCGCTGATGAGGTCATCGGAATGAGCATTGCCAAGTATATCAGTGGTGATAAAGGCATGTTCGAGTTTGTGAGGTTCGATAAACAAAAACCCGGTATCCTCTCTAAGTTAGGTCCATTCATGGACGATGTCATCGGTGGTCTTATCGGTGGGGTTTCAGCTAACATGTATACAAGGGGTATGGCTGAAGCTGCTGAAACTGAAAAAAAGTCACGTAAAAATAAAGATGTAAGTGGTGTGATAGCAGCATGAACAATTTTTTGCTCGCTCTTAAGACAAGTTTTGGATTCCTTTCCACTATACCTGTGGGTATTACAATGGAAGGATTGGATGAGCTGGTAAAGCGTAGCTATCTACAGACAATTGCAGGTGTGGTCCTTGGTCTTATGATCGGGGCCTTTGCTTTTATTACTGAGACCGTGATGCCGGACCAGATCAGTGCAGTTCTTATTATGGTATTTATCTACTATCTTACAGGGCTGAACCATCTCGATGGACTGGGTGATTTTGGTGATGGGGCTACTGCTCATGGTTCACTTGAAAAGAAGATAAAAGCGCTCAAGGATGTTGCCCTTGGTATCGGGGGGGTGGGTTATACAGTTCTTGCATTGCTTGCTCTGTATGCATCAATTTCTGCTCTTCAGGCTGAACTCATATTCTTCTCTGACAATGCTGCGTTAATGCTTGCAGTCTCACTGCTTGTCGCGGAGATCGGTGCCAAGCAGGCTATGCTTACGGTTGCTGCATTTGGGAAACCCATCCACGAAGGTCTTGGTTCCATGATAATCAACAGTACGACCTTCCCGAGATATGTGGTGTCGTTCATACTTGGTCTTGTAGCAAGTGTACTGGCTTTCGGTTCTATCGGTGTTATTGGATACCTGGCGGCCATAATGACTGCATTTGTTATTATTAACATCTCAAACCGTCATTTCAAAGGTGTGAACGGGGATTGTATCGGAACTGCCAACGAGATCGCACGTGTCATTGTACTGATCGCAATAACTCTTATGGTGATCGCTATCAATAATGGAAATGGAGGATTGTTTTGGACGTTGTTATAATGGCAGGTGGTCAGGGACTTCGACTTGGTATGGGTGAGAAACCATGCGTCGAACTTCTTGGCAAACCTCTCATAAGTTACGTGATCGATTCTCTGGAAAAGGCTTCGCACATCGAACGCATATTCGTAGCAGTGTCTCCTTCAACGCCCGCTACTGAAGAGCTTGTAAGGGAGCAGTATGGTGACCCCATACAGGCTGTCAATACAGCAGGTGATAACTATGTTGGGGATATGGTCTATGCTGTGGAGAGTTCCGGTATAGATGGCCCTGTGATGATCATAATGTCTGATCTTCCTCTTGTGACGCCGGAACTTCTGGATTCTATCATTGATGCTTATGAATCGTGTGGAAAGGCTTCCATGTCGGTCTTCATCCCGCTTTCTCTTTGCAGTGAGGTTGGTATAAGACCCGACACAGTCTTCAATTGGAGCGGAAAACTAATTGTACCTGCTGGCATCAATATTCTTGATGGGAAGCACATCAATGAGGAGCAGGATTATCATAATTACATGCTTGAAGACCCTGAGATAGCGTTGAACATAAATACAGCGGAAGATCTGAAACGCTGCAAAGACATCCTCGAAAAGAGATGATACTTCTAATATTCAAGGAGCTTAAATATGGTTGAATTTGCAATTCTGGGTGATAAAAAATATTCCATGCAAACAGTAAGGATAGTTACGGGCGATAATGCTGCTGGTACTGACATTCATAATATTCCGGAAGAGCAGCTTCTTCTGTGTGAGGCAATAGATGATCCGTACCTTCTCCCTTTCCTTCTGGAGAAGTTCTATATGATGGAGATCAAGGATGCAGAGCAGTTCAGATTATGTCTTATAAGGGTGCAGGTCGATTCGGATATGCGCCTTAATGAGGATATCCAGAAACATCAGCATCGTGGATATGTTTCCCGAACGATAGAGAAGTTGATGTATCGTGATATTTTCCTTGAGGTCGTAAGGGAAGAGGATGTCAGTATTGAGGGCTGAATTGATGGGCGAAAGATGGTCGAATTGATAGTTTAATTCTGATCATCGGTGTGGAAAATAAATCATTTTTTATATCATAACAAGGCATACTGGTATAGATAACACAGATACCAATGGGTGCTTGTCTATATGAGTAGTGGGAAGAAGTATTCATTATGTTCTGTCAGAATCTCAAGATTCTATTTTAAAAATATCTACATGATCTAACTATATTATCAGGTGTAAAGATGGCTGATGAAGTAACTCAAGAAAGGGTTAGCACGGGAATTCGTGGATTGGATGAAATGTTACGTGGGGGCTTCTTCAAAGGGACTGCTAATGTTGTCTCAGGAAAGTCCGGTACCGGAAAAACTATCTTTGGAACCCAATTCCTGCTGGAAGGTATTGAAAAAGGCGAAACTGTGATGTGCATCATCACATCCGAGGAATCCAAGTCTCTTGTACGTGAAATGCAAGCATCATTCGGATGGGATCTCGATTCCATGGTCGCAGAAGGCAAGCTGGTATTTGTAGACATCACAGACCCAAGCCTTCGTCTCCAGAAGAGTGTGGAGATCGCTCCGACAGAGCTTATCAAGAGCTTCAAGAAACTGGTGGAAAGCAAGATCGAGGAAACAAAACCTGATCGTGTATTCATCGATTCCATTGAAGCAATGTTCCTCGCAATTGAGTCCAACTACAAGCTGCGCACATTGATCGATGATATCTTTGGTATCTTCAGGAAACGTGATGTTACAGCTCTCGTAACCGTTGGTGTTATGTTCGGACTGGATGAGATGGTGGAATATGGTGCAGATGCTGTTGTCAAACTGGGTCGCGAGATCATAGGAAGCAACCTTCAGCGTACCATCTATGTAATGAAGCTCAGAGGTTCAGGCACCATCAACGAGGTTAGGGTGCTCAATATTTCTGACAGTGGTATGGCTGTGCTTGCTCAGTCACCATATCTTGAAAAATAATATTAACGTATAAATGAAAAGGTGCCTTTCAGGTACCTTCCTTTTTTACTTTTAATTATACTTCGTTTGTTTTTTGTTCGCAGTCGCACTTATTCGATTTTTATTTAATTATCCAATATGTGATCTGCTCTATTTGTCAGAAGTAATTACAAAAGATACCAGTCCATATCGTTAGTTGAGTGGTCATCATGAACTCCCACGGTACGTTCCGGAATATCCAGTGTATCTGTGATGGAGTCTGAAAAATCCTGAAGATACTGGCGCTGACTGAGACTTCCGTACTTAAAACGCTTATTTGGGTTCGCGACCTCTTCCATAGTCTTCCTGTCAGGAACAATGACAACGTCAATGTTGGTAATTTCAACTGCTTTCTCCATGGCTGTCCTGAAATCGCCGATACAATATGCTATTCGGTGCTTGTAATTATCGCGTGTTCTTTCCAGATACTTTGCAAGCCTCTCGCTTTCCATTTTAATAAAGTCACGCTTTATTTTAGCGACATTGCACTTTCCCATCATGAACTTATAATCAGTAAAAGGGTACTCTGTGTCGATCTCGCGCGGTGTGATCCCACAGGTGCCAAATACTACAACATGTGCATCCTCTTGTTCGAGTATGCCGAAGATAATGCGGTCATACATCTTGTGTGAGGGGCTGGTATGATATGGTTTCCTCATGGCACAGGGTACAAAGATACAAAAATCCCGTGTAGGGGGCTGGTATTCGGAAAGTACCCATTCATTTGCACGTATCATGTCTGGGTGGTATATCAGGCGTTCTGTGTCCAGCGGTTCACTTGAACGTTCATCTTCAGGAATTATAGTTGTCAAGATGTGAGGATTCTGATAAACTATATATATAATTAACGACGTGAATATTATGGTTTTGTATAAACTGTACAAGAGTGCTTTCTAAGTATCAGTAAATAATAAGTGGTGAATAATGACAGCATCAATTCGGGAAATGTTAAGGGCTAACTGTGAATGTGACGATGTGGCAAAGTGTATCTTAGGTTTAAAGGCACTTGATATGGATGCATACAAATGCTTGCTTGCCAATGGACCCATGACCGCTGAAAGTCTGGGAGAACATCTTAACAGGGAGCGAAGTACTGCATACCGCTCATTACAGAACCTTATCTCATGCGGACTTGTCTATCGTGAGACCAAGACCATCGATATTGGTGGCTACTTTTATGAATATGTGGCTGTTGATCCTAAGAGGGTCAAGGAAATGCTCAAGGAAAATGTCGAACAGTGGTATGAGAAGGTCAGCGGCCTGATCGAGAATATCGATGAAGAACTCCTTGGGAACTAACCGGTTCTTACAAAAACTGATAATATTCGGTATTGTACTTGATATTTTAAAAAAAGAAGGATAATGAGTTTTTTCTCATAATCCGTCAACAAATGTACCTATCCTGTCAAGAGCTTCCTTGATATCTTCTCTTGATGCTGCATAAGCACAGCGAAGGAATCCTGCTCCTGTATCGCCGAAGATATCTCCCGGAATTGTGACAACGTTCTGCTCCTGAAGCAGCCTTTCTGCAAATTCGTCAGATGTCAGCCCTGTGCTCTTGATGGATGGGAATGCATAGAATGCACCTTTCGGATTAAAGCAATCCAGTCCGATATCGTTCAATCCGCCGACGATGAGCTTCCTGCGACGGTCGTATTCTCGCACCATCTTGCTAACTTCTTCCTCGCCATTGCGGAGTGCCTCGATGGCACCGACCTGGGCAGTTATCGGAGCGCAGAGCATGGAATACTGGTGGATGAGCATCATCGAATTAATTATCTCGGGGGCTGCTATTGCATATGCCATCCTGAATCCTGTCATTGCATATGCCTTTGAGAATCCGTTCAACATGATGGTTCGATCACGCATTCCTTCAAGGGCTGAAAAACATGTGTGTTTCCCCTCATAGGTAAGCCTCTCATAAACATCATCGGATATCATCATGATGTCATGTTCTACGATGACGTCTGCAATTGCTTCCAGTTCATCTCTGTCCATTGTGGCGCCGGTAGGATTGTTGGGATAGTTTATGATGACCGCTTTTGTTTTTTTCGTGATGGCGGCCTCGATCTCTCCGGCTGTGATCCTGAAATCATTCTCTCCTTTTGCACCAATGGTAACAGGAACTCCGCCTGCGAATATTATGGAAGGTACGTAGGCTACATATGAGGGCTGTACAACGATGATCTCGTCGCCGGGGTTCACTATGGCCCGTATTGCAAGGTCAAGTGCTTCACTGACGCCTGTGGTTACCAGTATCTCATCTGTTGGATCGTAGTAGACGTTGTGTCGTTTTGTGTATGACCTTGAGATCTCTTCACGAAGCTCCATGAGCCCATAGTTAGAGGTATATGATGTTTCCCCGTGTTCAATTGAGTGTATGCACGCCTCCCGGATATGCCATGGTGTCACATAATCAGGCTCTCCAACTCCGAGGGAGATGACATCCTCACTGTCGGACGCCATATCAAAGAACTTCCGAATGCCTGATGGGGGTACTTTTTGCATACTGTTCGATATAAATCGGGAGGGGTTACATTGTGTTCTCAAGATAGATGCCTCCATTATGAATGGTGAAAGCAGATTAGAAGAAAAAGGTATTATGGGGAGACTGCCAGTCTCTTGACCTGATCTGGCTCATCCAGGATCAGCCCATTTTCCTTGTAGGTCTTCAGAACAAAGTGGGTTGCAGTGCTCTGGACCTGGTCCAGTGTCGCGATCTTCTCCGCTACGAAGAAGGCGACCTGTTTCATGGAATTGCCGCGCACCGTTATAGAAATATCATGCTCTCCGGAAAGTAACCTTACTGAGCGTACTTCCGGGAACTTGTAAAGCCTCTCGGCAATTGCCTGGTATCCCAGTTTACGTTCTAGGTGAACCTTAAGTTCAATTATGGCATATACGTAGTTCTCGCCTGCCAGTTCCCAGTCGACGATGGTCTTGTATTTGCGAATTATCTTCGCTTTCTCAAGATATTCGATCTTCTGGTTCACTTCCTCAACGGTCATGCCGGTGAGTGTTGCGATCTCTTCTGGTACGGTCCTTGCGTCTTCTTCAAGGATCTCCAGTATGTTGCGTGTTTGCTCATCCATACCTGAAACATCCCGGGGTTAAAAAAAGATGATCAAGTAAATATTTACTCGATCAATACTGCGTTGACCACGCCATCCTGTCCAGGGCGGCTTGTGACAATAGCATTGCCAGCTGCGGTCTTGATTACTGAGCCCTTTGTGATGGTGTTACGCCTGATGTAGTGCTCGTTTGCAGCATTGTCAACAACTGTTTCGATAGCTGAAACAACTGTCTTGCCGTCTGAAGGGTTTGTGACGTTTGCAATGTTAGCTTGTAGGAGCCTTACTTTCCTGTTTCCACCACGTGTTGAGATGTTCTTTCTCTTTGTATCAGCAACATGTGTTTCTGCAGGTTCACGTCCGAGTTCATATTTCCTCTTGCCGCGTGATGATTTGATCTTTGCTCCTGTGTATTTCCTTTTTGATCTTCCCTGAAATTGCATGAATTTATCCTCTTATTAATTAATAGTGATATGAATTTCTATCATATATAATCGGTTAATGGACTTCCTTTACTAATAGGATTCTATATGAACTTTTCGAGCCGCTCAGATTTGCCGCAAGTATCCATTAATGAATGCAAATGTGATAACAGATAAATAATTTTATCGCATAACAATTAGTACATGCTTCTTGTAACATTTTTAGGTACCGGTGGTTCTTTACCCACCAAGAACCGCAATCCTTCCGCGATCATGGTCAACCGGGACGGGGAACTTATCATGTTCGACTGCGGAGAAGGTGCTCAGCAGCAGATG
Source organism: Methanococcoides sp. AM1 (assembly GCF_900774055.1). Taxonomy (NCBI): domain Archaea; kingdom Methanobacteriati; phylum Methanobacteriota; class Methanomicrobia; order Methanosarcinales; family Methanosarcinaceae; genus Methanococcoides; species Methanococcoides sp. AM1. The sequence continues at coordinate 266,776 of NZ_CAAGSW010000002.1, forward strand.
ATGCGTGCAAAGACAGGGATGATGAACCTCTCATCTATATTTGTCACGCATTTCCATGCAGATCATATTCTTGGCATACCCGGTCTTGTACAGACCATGTCCTTCCAGGGAAGGACCGACCCACTCACCATATATGGTCCTGAATGGGTAGAAGAATTCGTAAAATTACTTTCAGCCCTTGGCTACTACAAGTTGAAGTTCGAGATAAAGGCTGTCAAAATGGAGCGCGGTGACGTTGTAAAGCGGGATGGTTATTCGGTAGTTGCTTTACAGACAGATCACAATGTACGTAGCATTGGGTATGCTCTGGTAGAAGATCCGCGACCGGGAAAGTTCGACCGGAAAAAAGCTATGGAATTTGGTGTTCCGATAGGTCCGCTCTTTTCAAAACTTCATAAAGGGGAGGATGTGGAAGTTGATGGCAGGGTTATAAGTTCTGAAGATGTGGTGGGAAAATCCCGTCCTGGACGGACTATTGTCTACAGCGGTGATACGAGACCATGCAGGGATATTCTGGAAGCGAGTGAGAATGCTGACCTTTTGATACATGACGGAACCCTTGCTGATGAAAAACTCGAATGGGCAAAGGAAGCAAAACATTCAACCGCAGGTGAAGCTGCAGCACTTGCAAAGAAGGCGGGTGTTAAGAAATTAGTGCTGACGCATATCAGTTCAAGGTATTCGGATGATGTTTCTCCTTTGCTGAAAGATGCAACAGCAATATTCGGGGATGTTATAATTGCAGAAGACCTGATGTCTATTGAAGTCCCTTTAAGGGATGAATGAACTTTTAAGATGTCATTTTCTGCATCACGCAACTTTTTTAAGTTCAGGCACCTAAACTATTAATTGTAATGGTTGGTGGTGCCATGTTGGATGGAAAACATACTTGCAAGTTTCATGATTCTAATGGAAAAGAAGTCATTGATCCCTATCACATAAGTGAGTTCAATGATGTGATAGTGAAGATAGCTTCCCTGAAGGACAAGGATCTACAGATCTCCAGGGGCATCGATAAAATTACAACAAAGGTCTGTAATACTGCAATACGGCTTGCACAGGATGATCATGAAATGCCCTTAAATCGTATTGATCAGGCCATAGCGCTGAATTTCGCAAGGTCAGAGCAAGTAGAGCATGATATTAACAGGATTATCTCTGAAAAGATGAACCTCGGTCAGATGTTCCGGTACCCTGAGACCTTTCGTTATGACCAGACTCGTAAAAAGGACTTTGTACCTCGTAAAGTTCCTGAGGGAAAGAAACTGGGCATCAATATCAATTATGCAATAGAAGCATTATATGCACAGGAGAATTCCGCAGAACAGTGGAATATTATTATTAATCATGAATGGTTCGAGCTTAGTACTGAACCTCTCTTCGATCTGATGCCCGAGATGTTGCCTTCAAATTCGGAATATGGTACAACAGTGGGGGTGGTCAATATAGTCCGCTTTTTTGATATGGATTCAATACGCAGGGAGTGGTCAGGTCCTGTCGATCTGTTTGACCAGAGGTGTGTGGATCTATTAATAGGTCACAATGTTGCTGAAATTGAGATTCCTGGCGAAAAAGGTCTTAGTTACAGTTATAAGATCGAATGGATCGATGAATAATGGTTCATTAGGTGTATGAGAGTTCGTGGAAGGCGAATGAATTAAGCAACAGATTTAGCAATAAATTAAATTACAACTTAGTCAACAAATAAAAAAGTAGGGTGCTGGAGTATGATCATATCATAGTCCAGTCAAGTTCATTATCATTTTCATCGTATAGGTGAACTTCCATGGACATCTCTTCTAATCCATAAGGTAGCTCCTTTACACCTATGAAGAGTGAATCCCCGATGTTTACGTTGAAACCTTCTGCCCTGACCTTCGCAAAGTACACTCTGCCTCCGGAACTTACATCTTCGACGGTAACTCCTTTCCACTGCTTCAGGTTGTCAATAATGTTCACTACTTTGCATTCGAACCTGTCATTTTCTTTGATGGTGGTCATAATATCACATTTAACTTATTAGGATTAAGCTTCCATTTTTCATATATAAAGTCTATTCAAAGCACCTGTATCTTCTTTTTTTACCAGTTTGGAAATTGCATTCTCAAAAAGTTCCTGTCCGACCTCTTCACTGTCATCGATGATCGCCTGGTGCAATGCATTCTTGAGAACTTTTTCCACAATGTCCCTTCCTGAAAGCCCTGCTGTAAGCTTTGCGATCTTTTGCAGGTCAATGTCTCTGGCAGGGATGGGGAATGTGCTTATGTTCTGTTCGATTATAGTATGTCGGTCCTGCTCATCTGGCAATATGAACTCTATCTCTTCCTCGAATCTGCTCCTTACTGCAGAATCAAGGCTATCGACACGGTTAGTTGCACCGATGGTGCAGACTCCATTACGTTCTACAATTCCATCCATCTCGGTAAGAAGTGCGTTCACTATCTCTGCAACATCTCCTCTTAGTTCCTGGAATTTCCTGTCCAGTGCGATAGCATCCAGTTCGTCAATGAAGATTATGCATGGCTGCATCTCTTCAGCTTTATCATATAGCTGGTGTATCTGGCGGGCACCTTCTCCTACAAATTCCCCAATAAGCTGTGTAGCTTTTATAGGCAACAGTGGTACTTCTGTTTTGTTGGCAAGGGCTTTTGCGAGCATTGTCTTGCCGGTTCCGGATGGGCCAAAGAACAGTACATTTCGGGGTGCCCATTTTCCAAATTTTTCCGGTTCTTCTAGGAAACGTTCGATAAGCTTACATTTCTGGCGGGCGGTTTTCTGTCCGATAACCTCTTCAAATGTTATCCTGGTGGCAAATTCCGGTATTATTGGAATATTTTCTTCCTCATTGACGACGATGGTGGTTTCCATTCCGATGGCCGATTCGGGTGGTTCCACATCGAGTATCTTGTAAGCAAAGTCAGGGTACATTCTGTGATCAAAAAGGTATTCTCCTTTACGTGCCACAAATCCATTCCACTGTTTTCTTGCGTAATGTTCGAAAACTTCAGGATCCTCTATTTCGGGATATTCATCGAGCATACTGCTAAGCGGGTAACCCCGAGGCTTCAGTATTACTATGTCTGCAGTAGAATCAGATGGTTCGATGGTCTCTTCCCGATTCCTTTTTTGTGTTGTCTTCTGGGCAGATCTGACTATTTTATCAACTCTTTTTCGTCTTACAATGGAGTATTAGTAAAAGATCGGATTTAATCTATTTCCTGACAGCTCCTCCTCGATATATTATCTGGAGCTCTAATAATAGATATAATACTAATCTTAGAATGAGTGAACTAATTACATTTCTGTATATGACCTTAACGGGATAATTATTATATATTGACTTGTGATATATTATATAAAAAAATGATAGTTCTGTAAATATGTTTTGTCTTGTACCAGAATGTGTGCACTATCTCTGGCTTGTCAGTGTGCATTCCTTAGTATGATGGTACATAGGTCCGCCTGATTGACTTAAAATAAGATCTGTCAAATTTTAATAATGATCGTTCAAAAGTGATAATTATGGAGCAAATTTTGGTTGTGGAAGATAATCCCATGAATATGGAACTAACTGTGATTCTGCTGGAGTCATGGGGCTATAAGGTTGGGCAGGCAGAAGATGGTGCGCAAGCTCTTAATGAAGTTAAAGAGGGCAATTATAACCTTATTTTGCTGGATATGCAGCTTCCTCGCATGGATGGGCTTGAGGTACTTGAGCATCTTAAGAATGATTTGGAAACTGCGGGCATACCTGTGGTAGCCCTTACAGCCCATTCAATGACTGGGGATGGAAGCAAGTTCCTGAATGCCGGATGTACGGGGTACATTTCTAAACCCATTAATGTTCCTGAATTCAGGGACCAGATAGCTGCATACCTGAAAGGGTCTGCTTAATTGCCTTGTGTTTGGTGTAACAATGAATGACAGTTCTGTTCCAAAAATACTGGTCGTCGATGATGAGCCCTTGAATGTGGAGCTAATGGATGTCTATCTCTCCGGTGATTATCATGTGATACCTGCTTATAGTGGAGCAGAATGTCTTGAAAAGGTGAGGGCTGGAGGTATTGATCTTATCCTTCTCGATGTTATGATGCCGGAGCTAAGCGGTTTTGAGGTTTGCAGGATCCTGAAGGAGGATCCTCTTTATCAGTTCCTGCCTGTTATTATGGTAACTGCTCTTTCAGGTAAAGATGATAAGATTAAAAGTATTGAGTCAGGTGCGGACGATTTTCTTTCAAAACCAGTTGATAGGCTTGAGCTTGAAACAAGGGTAAGATCCCTCCTAAAGATCAGACAATTGCATACCAGTCTCATAGCTCAGCGTGACCAGGCACAGAACTATCTTGATGTTGCAGGTGTTATTCTTCTGGCATTGGATAAAGACCAGAATATATCTCTGGTTAACAGGAAAGGTTGCGAGATCCTTGGGAGAAATGAAGATGAGATCCTCGGGAAGAATTGGTTCGATTCATTCATGCTACCTGAGAATGTCGAATACTCCAAAAAGATCTTTTCCAGCTTGCTTAATGGTGAAGTAAGTGAATTTGAATACGCTGAGAATTCCATAATCACTGCTGAAGGTGAAGAACGGTTAATACGCTGGCATAATTCAATTCTTACGGATGAAACTGGTAATGTTTCAGGTATCTTAAGTTCCGGTGAAGATATCACAGAAAGCACAAAAGCAGAAGCTGCATTGAAAGAGTATGCGAAGGAATTGGAGCATTCCAACGAATTGAAGGACCTCTTTATAGACATCATCAGGCACGATATGATGAATCCTGCCGGTGCTGTAAAAGGCTTTACCGATCTCCTCCTTAAGAGGGGTAGGCTTGAAGACGGGGATCTGCGTATGCTTCAATCGATAAAGCGTACGAACAATAAACTGATCACAATGATCGAGAGTGCCGCTACTTTTGCAAAAGTCGATTCTGTTTCTGAAGTAAGGCTCAAGGTCATGAACCTTGGTGAGATCTTGGGCAATGTTATACAATCCCTTGAACCGCAACTGAATGAGAACAGGATCGAGTTGAAGATGTTCTTTGAAGGGTCATATCCTGCACTTGTCAATCCGATGATCGAGCAGGTATTTGTGAATCTTCTTTCAAATGCAATAAAATACAGCCCTCAGGATACCTGTATTACTGTGGAAATTGAAGATGTTGGTATGGGGTGGAAGGTCAAGGTTATAGACCAGGGTTTTGGTATCCCCGATGAGGATAAGAAACTGGTCTTTGAACGTTTTAAGAGACTGGATAAAGGCAATATCAAAGGCACCGGACTAGGTCTTGCTATTGTGAGGAGGATAGTTGAGCTACATGGTGGTAATGTGGGTGTTGCTGATAATCCGAACGAAAAAGGAAGCATGTTCTGGGTTACTTTGAAAAAGCCATGATCCTGTTCATCTACTCTTTTTAAATATTGATGTTTCGTTAATTTTTGTCCCTTTTGTATAGCGTTACTAAGGGTTCCAACAACTTTAAGATATATGTATCCAATGACCATTTGGATTTTAATTATCATGAGGCAGTAATATGAAACTTGATGAGGTCACAATTTCAAGAGCGATTATAGACGAGTTCTCTAAAGTATTCCTTGATTATACAGAAGTTGATGTTGCACTTGTAGGTGGAGGTCCTGCAAATCTTGTAGCTGCAAAATATCTTGCAGAAGCAGGCCTAAAAACGGTGATCTATGAGAAGAAATTATCCGTTGGTGGCGGCATGTGGGCTGGGGGAATGATGTTCCCACGTATCGTTGTTCAGGAGGATGCATGCCATATTCTGGACGATTTCGGTATTTCTTATCATGAATACGAGGAAGGTTATTACATTTCCAATTCAGTTGAGTCTGTTGGCAAGCTCATAAGCGGTGCAACGACTGCAGGTGCTGAGATCTTCAACCTTGTTAATGTTGAGGATGTCATGATCCGGGACAATGACGAGGTATGTGGCCTTGTTATCAACTGGACTGCTGTGGAGATCGGAAGACTTCACGTTGACCCTCTGGCAATACGTGCCAGGGTCGTGGTCGATGGTACCGGTCATGAGGCAGCTGTTTGTAACACTGTACAGCGCAAGGTTCCTGGTGCAAAGCTGGGGGATCTTGGTGTCGTCGGTGAGAAGCCAATGTGGGCAGATGTTGGGGAGCGCATGCTTCTGGAGACAACAAAGGAGGTATATCCAAACCTTTATGTTGACGGAATGGCAGCTAATGCTGTAGCTGGTGCACCACGCATGGGTCCGGTGTTCGGTGGTATGCTTCTTTCCGGTAAACAAGTAGCTGAGCTTATTATTGAAAGGCTCAAATAAGACCTCGACCTTCATTTTGAGGAAAAAGCTTATCTAACAAAAGTACTAGTATAAGGTGCTTCGCTGTGAAGCACCCTATTACCATGCCGGGGTAGGGTAGCGGTTATCCTGTAGCCCTGTGGAGGCTACGATCCGAGTTCGACTCTCGGTCCCGGCCCCATTCCTTTTACTATTCTTAGAATTGTTATCTTTCAATTCGTCTTATGATCTATTTATAAAATCCTTATAAATTATCATAAGTTATCCTAAAATCTATCCTATGATCGTCTCACAATTTATCTTGATCTTTGTTCATATAGATCAGTACCCTCTTCATGCTAACATTTTAACTCTTGACTATTTATTGTAAATTTCTCAGTACAGTGCTTTAGCTACTTCTGTATTTTACAGTTTCAAAAGCGTACTGGAAATTGCCAATACTAATTATGTGAAAACAAATCTAAAAAAAGAAACAATGCGGCGGTGATGACCGCTATTATATTTCGAATGCCCTGTCAAATTCAGGGTAAAGCTCGGAATTATCTGCGAGTTCCTCAAAAGCATCATGTCTTGGACTAACGATAACAACATGTGCCGGAGGATGTATCTTCCTTAATTTGCTGATCGCAGCACCTGCATTGGTATCAAGTTCCACTAAAGCAGCAGAATTGCATTTTGCTTTTAGTGGTACCCCTGAAACGCTTACTAGAAGCTGATCTGCATATGATGGTTCGATCCTTTTTGGATTTGATCCAAACTTCATACTCCCATAGTGTTCAAGATCGTGCAAAGCTATTTTAATTTTGTTCGGGTCCTCTGCCCGAATCACCGCAAAAGATTTCATTTTTTGTCCCCACATAAACTTTATTGAAGTTTAATAAAATATATAGAGTCATAAAGATATATCAATCTTTGGATATTGTTCTCTATTTTATTATTTTATAACTTCAAAGAAAAGTAATCTTTACTTGCCTAGCTCCTTTGATCTTGTGGAGGATTCAATTACTGCATTCATGAAAGCAGCCCTGATCCCACTCTCTTCGAGGGTGTGTATTCCTCGGATCGTGGTTCCTGCAGGGGATGTTACCATATCTTTAAGCTCTCCTGGGTGCATTCCTGTCTCAAGGACCATCTTTGCAGCACCAAGAACTGTCTGTGCGGCAAGTGTTATAGCGCTTGCACGGTCAAGCCCTTCATAGACTGCACCGTCTGCCATTGCTTCGATAACAGGGAATATGTATGCAGGCCCACTGCCTGAAAGTCCTGTGACGGCGTCCATGAGCTTTTCCGGGACTTCGATAGCACTTCCAAGGGATCTGAATACCTCGAGTGCGATCTCTGCATCTTCTCTGGTTGCATTGCTTCCGGTGCATATGGCAGATGCAGCTTCAGCAACTGTTGCAGCGATATTTGGCATTACTCGTATGACCCTTGCATCACTGTTCAACTCATCTTCAATAGCAGCAAGAGGGACACCTGCAGCAATTGATATTACGAGTTTGTCTGATGTGATGTCATCTTTTATCCGTGCAAGTATGTCTTTAAGTATCTGTGGTTTAATTGCAAGAACAACAATATCGGAGTTCGCGATGGTGTGGGCGTTATCTGTGGAGACGCTGATGCCAAGTTCATTGTTAAGTTTTTTCAAGGCAGGTTCGTAGACATCACTTGCATAGATGCTGATATCACTGTGTGCTCCAAGGATACCTCTTATTAGGGATTCTCCCATTTTTCCTGTGCCTATGAATCCGATCTTCTTGTCTGTAAGGTGCATATTTTTTCCTTTTCCTGATTAGAAATATTTGATGCTTAGTCCGTTTATATAAAAAAAGGTCATTTAATAAATGACCCTGATATGCTTTCTTATTTTTTCTTGATGGTCACAATATCGCCAAGTGTCGTACCTTTGTTAAGGCGATCAGCATTCCATTCCCCTTCGCCAAGGCGTTCTGTAAGGTGGAGATTGAGTGTTTTTTCGATCTTCTTCCTGACAGAATCTTCAGGTATGATCTCTGCTCGTTCTATCTTCTTGATAAGTGATGCCTTTTCCTTTACTTTTGTGGCAAGCACTTCCTGGCTCCATCCTCGTTTTTCACGGGCATCGCGTATGATCTTGTCATATTCATCAACAAGTTCATCGTTAAGTTCTGCAAAAGGATCGCGTCTTTGTCCGGTCTTTTTTGGGACATCTCTTCTTATTTGGGGAGATACTGGTGATATCTTCCTGGATACGGGTGAGCGGGCTTTTACTGCAGTTCCATACTGTGAGCATTTGCTGCACACTTTAAGCTGGCTTCCATCAATTGTAACTTCTACTGCCTGTCCTTTGATCTCTGTGCCACATATTTCGCATTGCATCTGGTATCATCTCTTAAAGGCTCTTTGCATTGCTCTTTACGAAAGGGCTATATATCGTCTCTACTTAAATATTATTCGGGACTATGAGTGAAACAATAGATGATGAACCAAGAAACGATAACTACGGCTTTCATAGTATTGGTAATAATGCCGGAGATTTCGTTTCCGGAAGCGACGAGGACTTTTCTAAATATCTGCTGGACCGAATGAAACAGCTGGAGTCTCGCAACACGCTTCTTAAAGACCAATGTGGGCAGATGGAGTCTGAAAAGCGCTTTATGGAATCCCAAAAGCTCAAGTATGAACGTGAATCTCACCGACTCCAGACGGAGCTGGATCAGTTGAAATCCGTGCCTCTGGTAGTTGCAAATGTGGTTGATGTTTTTGATGATGAAAAGGTTCTGATCAGAAGCAGTACCGGTCCGCAATTTCTTGTAAAGGCTTCTCTGGAACTTGATAAGGACGTTCTGGTTCCTGGTATCAGGGTAGCTTTGAACCAGCAGACATTAGCTGTTGTTGAGGTTATTCCCGAATCCGATGAACCTGTTGTATCTGCTATGGAAGTGATCGACTCTCAGGAAGTAGATTATTCTCAGATAGGTGGACTTGATGACCAGATAAGGGAGATCAGTGAATCGGTGGAGCTTCCTCTCACAAGGCCGGAATCCTTTGTGCGCATAGGCATCTCCCCGCCTAAAGGGGTAATGCTTTATGGTCCTCCCGGAACCGGGAAAACGCTGCTTGCCAAAGCGGTGGCGCACAGGACGCATGCTACTTTCATAAGGGTGGTCGGTTCTGAACTTGTACAGAAATACATCGGTGATGGTGCAAAACTTGTACGTGACATCTTCGAGATGGCAAGAAAGAAAGCACCTGCGATCATATTTATCGATGAACTGGATGCCATTGCTGCTACACGTTTGAATGATACCAATGGTGCGGACCGCGAGGTGCAGCGAACTCTTATGCAACTGCTTGCTGAGATGGATGGCTTTGATAACAGGGGAGATGTTCGTATTATAGCTGCAACCAATCGTCCGGATGTGCTTGATCCGGCAATAGTCCGCCCGGGAAGGTTCGATCGTGTGATCGAAATTCCTCTTCCTGATCAGGTAGGGCGTGAGGCGATATTCCGCATTCATACTGACCGGCTTTCGATCGATGGAAATGTTGATCATGCGAAACTGGCCAAACTTACCGAAGGTGCAAGTGGTGCGGATATAGGTGCTATTGTCATGGAGGGTGGCATGTTCGCGGTTCGCCAGAACAATGACAGTATCAGTATGTCTAACCTGGTTGAAGCTGTGGAAAAGGTCATGTCATCACCTGATGTCATAACTGACCAGTCATTGCAGATGTTCTCATAACACTTTCAGATCGGTCGTGTGAGCTTGGCTTTTCATATCAAACCGGAGATAAGGATACTCGGCATCGATGATTCTGCGCTGATACGTGACAACATACTGATAGTCGGGGCTTTTTTCCGGGGCGGGCAATGGCTGGACGGAGTGATGCGTTCCGAGGTCACCCGGGATGGTCTGGATGCTACCGACAGGATAGTGGAAATGGTCACTTCCAGCAAGCACTATGATCAGATAAGGATCATTATGCTGGACGGTGTAACCTACGGCGGTTTTAATCCGGTGGACATTGTAAAGTTGAACGAGAAAACTGGTATTCCTGTTATTGTTCTTATGCGTGAGGTCCCGGATCTTGAAAAAATAAAAAGGGCACTGCATCATCTGCCGGATGCCGATAAGCGGTTACAGATGATGATGCGCGCAGGTCGGGTCATCAGGACAATATCAAAGGAAACCTCAAATCCTGTCTTCATTCAGTGTGCAGGCATTGAACCCTGCCTGGCATGTGAGGTAGTCCGGCTGTCTTCTACTAGGGGTAACATTCCCGAACCACTGCGTATTGCTCACATGATCGCCACAGGCATTGTTTGTGGCGAGTCAAGGGGAAAGGCCTGATCATCAGGCCTTACATTTTTCTACCAGTTCCACACCTTCGTTCATGAGCTCTTCAGCTCTTTCCTTTGATTTTGCTTCCGCAAATATGCGAATGATCGGTTCGGTTCCGGATGGCCTGATAAGCAACCAGCCGTCCTCGTGCCAGACCTTTACACCATCGGTTGTATCAACTTCGTATTTTCCACCTATGACGTGTTCCTTTATGCTCTCCATGGCTGCCTGAAGTTCACTGCAGCGGATCTTTGTCTTGGAATTGAAGTATTCAGGAACGCTTTTCACAAGGGATGATAACGTTTTTCCGGATGCCATTATCTCAAGTAGCTTTGCAGCCGCCATGGCGCCGTCACGGCAATACTGGTGCTCCGGGAAGATAAGTCCGCCATTACCTTCTCCTCCAAAGACCGCACCGGTTTCCATCATCTTTCTTGCCACATTGATGGAACCGACGGCTGTCCAGTGAAGCTCGACCTCTGCTTCTTCAGCAACGTCAAGCATACGCTGGGATGAGCTTACAGGTGTAACGATAGGGCCTTTGTTATTTTCCAGGATATATTTTGCCATCATGGAAAGGAGGATCTCCTCATCAATGAAATCCCCGTTCTCATCGAAGAAAACTGCTCTGTCAGCATCCCCATCCTGTGCGACACCCATGTCTGCACCTCTGCTCTTCACAATGTCTGCAAGCTCTGTCAGGACATCGGGTGTAGGTTCAGGGTTGCGCCATGGGAACGTCCCATCGATCTGCGCATTAAGCGTGATGACCTCACATCCAAGTCTCCTGAGCAGGAATGGTAGTGTGAGGGATCCTGCGCCGCAGCCGGTATCCACAACGATCTTGAACTTCTTTTCCCTTATATTTTCAGCATTCACTGAATTTATTATGCCGTTCATGTAGTATTCGTTGGCATTGTTGTCTATGTGAAAGTTGCCTGTCCTGTCCCAGTTTGCGGTGGAGAACTCCTTTGACATGTATATATTTTCGACAACTTTCTCCCCTTCGCGTGAGAATTCGCTTCCATCTCCTGCAACCAGCTTTATCCCATTGTATTCTCTGGGATTGTGGGATGCGGTAACTCCGATACCTGCATCAGCATGGTCCCTTACATAGTACTGTATTGCAGGTATTGGTGCGGTGCCTATGTCGATGACTGTCACTCCTGTGGAAAGTGCTCCTGCGATAGCTGCAGACTTAAGCATCTCTCCGGATATTCTTGTGTCACGTCCGACAGCGATAATTCCCTTTGAGCCCATATAGGTCCCAAGGCTTTTTGCAACATCTATTGCAAGCTGTGGTGTGATGTATTCATTGGCAATGCCCCTTACTCCGTTTGTACCGAAAAATGCCATTTGATATCTCCTTTTTACAATTGCTTGCATATGGGTTCTGACACTATTTTATATTTTTGAGGTGTGACATTTGACCAAGTTTAAATTATATGAGTTCTAATCTATGCCACATGATGATGCGTGACAAAGGGAAACTGGTTATCTGGCCGGCAAACCTGGACAGGTCCAGGTCCAGAAAGGGTGGCAGGATCATCTCCAGGAAAAGCTCTGTGGAGAAACCCGATCTCAGGGAACTCTCTAAAGCTGCTGAGAAGTTGAACCTGAACCCTGAGGTAGAAGCTGATAAAAAATATCCTCGTTCATGGTGGGAAGGAAGCGGGCGTATCCTGGTTGATAATGAAGAACCAAAGACCATGGTTGCGAGAAAGATCGCAAAAGCAATTAAAGAAGCACGTGGCGGCTGAAGTCGGATCATCTTTATCCGACATTTATTTTATTAATTCTCAAATTAATTAGATCTAAACTAAGTGAACTTAAACTAAGTGAACTGTGAATGCTAAGACCAAGGGCAAGAAAGCTGTCATAGGGGCAGTCCTGGTCCGAAATGAAAAAACTCAAACTAAAAAAGTATTAATTAGGTTATGGCCAGAGGCCAAAACCTGCACTTAATGCAAGAATAACAATTCCACAGACTGCTCCAAAGATCATAACTGACTTTGGTTGCAGGTGAATTGCTCTTTTATCTGCATCATAATATCTCATGAGACCTGCGGATGACATAAGTCCATTTCCGCTAGATTTTTGTTTAGCCATAATCTCTCCGAATGTTTTTTAAATTTTTAAACTTTGTGGCTGTTATTTAGCTTACATTATTACTTCATCCAGCAGGAATGGTGGCTGAAATATCCCTTTTTCAGTAACTATCGCGGTGATGTTCTCCATTGGGGTTGCATCAAATGCAGGATTGTATACCCTGACGTTCGCAGGTGCTATCTGTTCACTGCCAATATAGCGAAGTTCATCAGCATCCCTCTCTTCGATCTTGACTGTCTCTTCCCATCCGTTCGGGTCGAATGTGGAGACTGGTGCGGCAACAAAGAATGGGATCTCATGCTCCCTTGCAAGCACTGAATGTGTGTAAGTCCCTATCTTGTTGAAAACAACGTCCTGTGTGATCCTGTCGGCACCCACGATGATCTTGTCAACCATGCCGTTCTTCATCACATGACCGGACATGGAGTCTGTGATAAGTGTGACCGGGATGTTGTCCTGCATAAGTTCCCATGTGGTGATACGGCTTCCCTGGTTCAAAGGCCGTGTCTCGCAGGCAATGACCTCTATCTCCTTTCCCTTTTCAACTGCAGATCGGATCACCCCAAGTGCTGTGCCCCAGTCCACACATGCCATCCTGCCGGCATTGCAGTGTGTCATCACTCTGTCACCATCTTCAAGCAGCTTGTGGCCGTGCTTGCCGATCGCCTTGTTGACCTTCACATCCTCATCTGCAATTCTGATCGCCTCGGATATCACAATGTCCTGGATGCTGTCAAGGTCATAGGCATCTTCTGTTGCTTTCAGTACCCTGTTCACAGCCCATCCAAGGTTCACAGCGGTAGGTCGTGTTGCCTTGAGGGTGTCACCGGCGACCTTCAGGTCCTTGAGCAACATTTCCATGGATGTTGCACTGCTGAGAGTTACCGCAAGTGCCATTCCAAACCCGCCGGCTGCTGCGAGGGCAGGAGCACCCCTTACCCTTAGTGACCTGATAGCTTCACAAATTGAGGCAAGGTTATCGCATTCAATGATCTTGAGCTCTTTTGGCAGGTACGTCTGGTCTACCAGTGTGATATTTTTGGTTTCATCATTCCAGTCTATTGTTCTCATGTGGACCACTTCATGAACTCTAATGGCACTTCCGGATAAAAAAGTATTCAATCTGTTCTTCCGGTAACCTGCCAATTAATGTGGTCATATTTTGTGTCATCATCCTGTCATTCTTTTTATATATTGTCTTTCCATATTATTGTCTGATGACAAAACCCAGGGTGGTCCATGACCCTGTTCACGGAACTATTATACTATCCGAACTTGAACAGCTTCTAATAGATACCCCACAGTTCCAGAGGCTTCGCGGCATACAGCAACTAGGTCTTGTAGATGTCGTATTTCCCGGTGCAAATCATACACGCTTTGAACACAGCGTTGGTACTATGCACACAGCATCTCTTTTAGGTAATTATCTTGAACTTGAGGATGAGTCTGTACTGAAACTAAGGATTGCAGGTCTTCTCCATGATGTTGGGCATTCTGCCTTTTCTCATGCGGTGGAAAGTATTCTCAAAAGAGACCCTGAGATAAGGCCGAAAGTGAACGGTAAAGGCTTACTTACACATGAGGCTTTCACAAAACACATTGTTTCAGAGGTTCTGCCTGGAATGTCTGTTATTTCCCGATGGGTAAGTGATGAGCTTGGTCAGGACCCGTATGACTTTTTTTCCGAGATATCAAAGATCGCCACTGGTGATATTTCCATTGAAAAACCGTACCTTTCACAATTGATGTCCGGTGATATCGATGCAGACCGGATCGACTTTTTGCTCAGGGATTCATATCACACAGGTGTATCTCTGGGGCTCATTGATCTCGACCAGATCATACAATGTCTTTGCATCAGGGGTGATAATGTGGTCCTTGGTGACCCTGAGGCCGGAAGTTTCGGTGAGGAACTGACACTTGCAGCAGCAGAATCCATGCTTATTGCCCGCTCCCATCACTACACTGCTATCGTACACCATCCCCTTACCCAGTCTGTGAGGGTTATGCTCCTGAATGCACTGGAAAGCACTTTATTAAAACTGAGGGGTCAAATGGGTGACGAAGCAGTGTCTGAAATGGTGGCAGACTTCTTTACAAGTTATAATGATGCTGACCTGCTCAACCTCATCAGCATGAATGGCGATGAGGCCGCAAGGAAGCTGTTGGGTGATATTCGTGATGGCAGGATATATGTTCCTGTGGCAAGGTTCAATCAGAAGACGCTCTCCCCCGAGACAAGGATGGCACTTTCAACTATCGCACATCACGGTGTGGCAACAAAGATGCTGGAGAAGGGGCTTGAGAAGGAACTGGGTGATGTGCTTGTGGACCTGAGCATTGCAACAGGTATTCCAAAGAGTGCCATGGTGATCGCAGGTGGTCATGAGAATTTCTTCTATGATGAATCTGCTCTTGCCAATGGTCTGGTGCGTGCTATATCCCGGCAAATATCCCTTACGGCTTTCACTCATCCGGATGCAGCAATAAATTCTGAACTGGCTTCTGCACACCAGAAGATGCGTGATCTTGTTGATGATCTTTCCCCGAGGCTGCTGAATTTTATAAGGGGTGACCAGTACCTTCCAGTTGAAGGTCTTATTCTTCTTCTTTATGCTACACACAAGCTTTTCGAGGTTGAAAAGGATGGTTTCATCTCACTTCCGCGTATCAGGAACATTACCTGGCTATATCGGAATGTGGCGCTTTTCAGGGAGGACAGCAGGTTAAAATACCTGTTCGACTATGATTTCCACACAAGATACGGTTTCCCTTACAGCAACAAGGTCTATGAGGACATTCAGCTGCTGGTCGCCATGGGTATCGTGGACGAAGATCTGCGCTATTTTGAGAAAGACGGACGTTTCAGGCAGCGTTATGAGTATGCGTTCACAGATGCAGGTATTCAGTATGCTGCTTCAATTGTGGATTCCTATGGCCGTGAGTTCGGGATGATAACCGAGCATCTTACAATGAACAAACATTCAATACCTCGTGATATTGTAACAATTCCTCTGGCAAGGTACCAAAGGGACAGGAAAAAAAGGACATCAGGTGCAAATAGATGAAGTTAGGTGAAGTAGTGCTGTTAAAGACCAGCCACAGAGGAAAGACCAGGGAATTCATTACATCAGTATCTGATGACAGGTTCCACACGGACTTTGGTATGATCGAGATGTCAGAGCTTCTGGAAAAAGAGGCCGGAGACACCGTGGTATCCCATATGGGTCAGGAGTTCGTTATTCAGTTGCCAAGGATGCCGGATTTCTTCAGGCATGCAAAGCGCACCGGCGCACCTATAATGCCCAAGGATATCGGTATGATACTGGGCTACACCGGCATCAACAAGAACGATGTTGTGCTTGATGCAGGGACCGGGTCAGGTATCCTTGCCATGTATCTGGGTTCTATTGCAAAGAGGGTCCTGAGCTTTGAGATACGGGAGGATTTCGTTGATGTGGCCCGTGAGAATATCCGTCGTGCAGGACTGGACAATGTGGAAGTTCGCTGTGGTAATATTGTTGATGAGGTGGGAGGCCTTGACGAGAAGTTCAATGCAGTGGTCCTTGATACCATTGATTCGGCAAGCGTTGTACCTCACGTTCCTTCGATACTGGCTCCGGGTGGTTTCCTTGTTACTTATTCCCCATTCCTTGAGCAGACCGCGCAGATAAGAAAAGCGATAGATGAAGCTGATTTCTTTGAGGTAAGGACAATTGAATGTATTGAGCGTGCCATGTCCTTTTCAGACCGCGGCACACGTCCTTCTACTTCAAGGGTCGGACATACCGGTTACATTACCATTGCCCGGATGTAACTGCGGTAGGGATTTTAAAAAAGAATTTACCTGACACCATCTGCGGTTATTGTGAATTCGCAGGTGGATCCTTCGGGGCGTGATCGATGTTTCCAGAGCTTGGCGCGGCGTGTGCCGGTGCCAGTTTTTTCAAGCTGGACGATCGTCTTGGAAATGTGTTCAAGACCACTGCCGCCTATGGGTTTGAGCGTATTGGTATTGATATCTGAGTATACCTGGTTGGTTATTAGGACTACAAGACCCCTTTTGCGCGCAAGGCTGTGAAGGAATCCGATCTGGTTCGAGAGCTCCCTTCTTGTCCTTATGCTTGAATCTTCATCGTCCAGTTCGAACCGGTAGTATGCGGTGGCAGAATCCACTATTATAAGACCGACATTCTCGGTGCTTATCTTTTCAGTTTCCCTTACTGCAGAATATTGCTCTTCAAAAGAATGGGGTTCGAAGATGATTATGTCCTGTGCGATCTCTTTGGCATTCTCTCCGGCTATTTGCCTGAACCTGTCGGCAGAGATCCCTTCGGTGTCAATGAAGATAGCCTTCTTACCGTTCTTAACACATTCAACAGCAAGCTGGAGGCATATGTTAGTTTTTCCACTACCCGCTTCTCCGAATATCTGGGTAACCACTCCTGCTTCGAATCCGCCTCCCAGAAGTTCATCTATGGGCTGGCAGCCTGATGCTAGCTGTTTGTTTATTTTTTACACCTCTGCTTGTGGGATGTATCTGGTATTATGGAATTTATGATATACATCTTTTGGCAAAGGGGATCTTTCTGGTTGAACTTGTCTCATTGGTAATCATATTGGTAACAATCATGGTATTATTTATCTCATTATAATGATGATGGATTTGTGCATTTGTTACCATATCTGTTACCTTATATGCTACATTGTATTCAGTTGTAGGTGTGAAAAGCATTATTAACTGAGAACTCCATACTATTGGTTTACTCATGTAGAGGTCTTTCTCGCATTGTGCCGGGGTTACTGAATGCGATTATTGTCTTTCAGTTGCTGTGGGGGGTTTGTGTGATGGGTCTCTTGCTTATGTTTAAAGATCAAATGGATGGAAGAAATATGCCTGGTGTTATTATCTATACAACGGAAACATGCCCGAAATGTGTGCAGCTGAAGAAGGTATTAAAAGCGAACGACGTGGCTTTCACTGAGGCGGACATGTCAACTCCTGAATCATTGACAGAGTTGCGGGTCAACGGAGTATTCACTGTCACAGCTCCGGTACTACAGATAGATGATGATTTTCTAACATATGAAGAGCTCTTTAACAGCGAAGGCGTGAATCTCGATTCACTAAAAGATATATTATGAGGGAAGTGATCATTTGCTATCTAATACAAAGCTTATCGATGATCCCGAAGGGGAAATAGAAGTGGGTACAAAGGAAAAGACACATGGTGCAGATAAGCAGGAAGCTGGGATGATGCCTCCCACTGAGCCGCAGTCCATGCAGCAGACACTTGACGGTCAGCTGATCTCAACAATGCCAAAGGTTCGAACAACCGATGGTCATATGGTGAACTGGGACCGCACTATTGTAGTGAACCAGTTACTGAAGGAAACTGCACTGAGCGAGTGGTACCATGGGATCGATTCCATCACAAAAGAGGAAGCTCATGATATTGCCAGGGAGACAGAGAGTCGTATCCGCAGCATGAACATCAAATTCCTCTCAGGTCCGCTTATCAGGGAACTTGTCAATATGATCCTTCTGGAGCGCGGACACCTTGAATGGCGTAATGTTTCAACAAGGGTAGGTTCTCCTGTTTTCGATGCATGTGAGATCGACCAGGGTTCAGGTTTTGAGGCCAATGAGAATGCCAACCTGCAGGAAAACGCTGAAACTTCCCACAAGAAGAAAGCTGATAAGATATCAAAGGAACAGTACCTGCTGTTGCTTCCACCAAAGATAGCAGATCTTCACTTGAATGGTGACCTGCATATCCACGACCTTGAGTACTTTGGTACTCGTGCTTTCTGTCAGGACTGGGATCTCAGGTATTTCTTCTACTATGGATTGATGCCCGATGGATCAGGTGCAAAGGCAAGCGTTGCAGGACCTTCCATGAAAGCAGAAGTTGCTATGCTACATGCGGTCAAGGCTCTTGGAAGTGCCCAGACCAACTTTGCAGGCGGACAGGGATTCTACAATTTCCTTACCTTCTGTGCTCCATATTTCGAAGGCAAGTCATACAAAGAGATCGAGCAGCTCATGCAGATGTTCGTCTATGAGATGACACAGATGATGGTGGCACGTGGCGGTCAGCTCGTGTTCTCTTCAGTGCAGTTGTCCCCCGGTGTCCCGAAGATGTGGAAGGACAAACCTGTGGTTTACAAGGGACGTGTCTGGAATGGTAGCAATGATACCGACAGGCGTGTCTATGGTGACTATGAGCGTGAGGTGAGGCTGGGATTCAAGGCACTTATGAACGTCATGCTGGAAGGCGACTACTGGGGCAAGCCGTTCAACTTCCCTAAGCCGGAGATATCCATCGAGCCTGATTTCATGGAAGAGGATGAGATGTTCAACCGTGCAAATCCGGACCTTCCAACCTATGATGAACTTTACACCATGACCTTTGAACTGACCGCAAAATACGGAACACCATACTTTGACAACCAGCTTCCTGAATACAGGGGAGCCGGAGAGGGCATATCCTGTTACCAGTGCTGTGCATACCAGTTCTCAGCGACTCCGGAAGATGATGCTGAGTTCGAGGATAAGATGTACTTCAAGGAAGGAAAACATTTCTCAATGGGTTCCTGGCAGGTAGTTTCATTGAACTGCCCAAGAGCTGCATATGAGGCAGACGGTGATGACCAGAAGCTGTTCGCTCACCTGAAGCACCTTATGGATGAGGCAATGGAAGTGTTCCAGACCAAGGTCAAATGGGTGACACCTATCATCGATAATGGAAGAATGCCATTTGCAACGCAACAGCCAAAGGATCCGATAAACGGTAAGAAAGGCGCAATTGCTGTGGATATCGATTCCCTTGTGTTCACCATTGGTGTTGTAGGTCTTAATGAGATGGTCCAGTATCACACAGGTTCCCAGATGCATCAATCAAAGGCAGCTTTCAAGGTTGCTATTCGTGCAATGACCGAGATGGAGATGTATGGAAGGGAACTTTCCGAGAAATATGGTATGGAGATCGCTCTTGCAAGGACTCCTGCAGAGACGACCGGCCAGAGGTTCGCAGTCTCTGATATGCTGCATGAGGAATACAGTGAAAAGGTACTTTCCGTTGCAAAAGGTGATGTAAATGCAGCAGTAGAGGGTATAAAGAAAACTCACGACCTGCCTGTCTATTATACCAATGGTACTCACGTACCACCTGGGGCAGATATATCCCTGATAGAAAGGATCAACATCGAACATGTGTTCTTCCCGATCGTTGACGGCGGAGATATCATGCACATCTGGATGGGTGAGGGTTCACCTGATGCAAAGGGCCTGAAGGAGTTTGCGATGAATATTGCAAGGAACACTCAGGTAGGGTATTTTGCATTCACAAAGGACATGACCGTCTGTATGGATGATTATCATACGATGGCTGGTCTCAAAGATGTCTGTGAGAACTGTGGTTCCGATCACGTTGAACAGCTTTCAAGGGTTACCGGATACATTCAGGCTGTCGGTGGCTGGAATGCTGCAAAGAAGCAGGAACTGGAAGACCGTAAGCGTTACGCTTCAGCTGATATGATTTGATATCCGGATGTCTGGTATCTGATGAAGGTGAATTTTGGGGAGATCATCCCCATTTCTACTGTTGACTGGCACGGTAAAGCGTCAGTCGTTCTTTTTTTACGTAACTGTCCTTACAGGTGTCCCTATTGCCAGAACTATGAGATCCTTACAGGTTCTGATATGCTGGATGCAAAGGAACTTGAGAAAAAGATCGATTCTTCCTCGCTTTTTGTGAGCAGTGTTGTGTTCTCAGGCGGTGAGCCGCTGGTGCAGAGAAAAGCTGTAATGCACCTCGCTGCTTATGCGAAGAAAAAGGGCTTACTTGTGGGGATCCATACGAACGGCTACTATCCGGAAGTAGTGGAAGAGCTGATCGATGGCGGTCTTGTGGACAAGTTCTTCATTGACGTCAAGGCTTCTCTGGACGATCCTGTGATGTATGGCAAGGCCATCGGATATGGTGATGATCCAATTGTTCCTGAACCTGAAGGTGTCGTGGAGAATGTAAAACGGACAATATCTATTGTTACGGACAGGGAAGTGGAATATGAGCTGCGTACCACTGCAATACGTGGTTTTGTAGGGGATCCTGATGACATTGCAGCGATCGCAAGGTCTATTGTCCCGTATATTTCTGTCTCAAATGCTCCTTATGTTATCCAGCAGGGTCAGCCTGCTCATTCCATGAGGGAAGACCTGCGAGATATTTCGCCTTTCTCTCGTGATGAGATGCTTGAACTTGCTAAACGTGCTCATGAATTTGTTGAGGATGTATGGATCAGGACAAAAGAAGGTGGCAACGAGCAGGTTAACTTCGAATCAATTTGAAGTTTAAGTAAAAACTTTATATGTTCGCGGTGTAACTCTTCTTATACTTATAAGGGGCGTATCAACATGAAGCGAACATATCCATTACTATTTATTTTTCTGCTTACTTGTGTTATTGCAGCAGGATGCCTGTCAACGGAAAATGGTCAGTCCTATGCGCCGCAGGAAGAAAGCTTTTCTTTTGGGAACAAGATGGCCGATATGGCCTTTGATGAAGACCGGGATTTTCTGTATGATGCCCCTTCCAATGTGGCTGATAGTGGCGAAGCCACAGGAAGCAGTATAACACGCAAGGTGATAACCACTTCTGATGTTTCCCTTGAGGTAAAGAATGCTCCGGAAGCCGTTGATTCAATTGGTGCTATAGCATCTGAATACGATGGTTATGTTTCTTCATCCTCTGTGTATGATACTTACTATGGTGACAGTGAGAGCATGTCCGGATACATCTCCATACGTGTTCCGGCTGCTGAACATGATACCGTAATTGACAGGATCGAAGCTCTCGGGAAAGTGACCTCTAAGAGCACCAGCGGTGTCGATGTGACCGAGGAATATATCGATGTGGAGGCACGCCTTTCGAACCTGGAAAAGCAGGAACAGCGTCTTCAGGAGATCCTGGAAATGGCAACCACTGTGGAAGATGTCCTTGAAGTTGAAAAGGAACTTAGTCGTGTTCGCGGTGAGGTCGAAAGCCTCACAGGAAGGCTCAATTACCTTAATGACAGGATCGACTTTTCCACTATCACAGTCAGTGTCTCTGAACCCCGCAACATAACCCATTCATGGGGACTTCGAGACGCTTTGTCTGATTCAGTGCGTGGTTTCATAGCCAGCGTCAATGGAATTATCGTATTCATCGGAGTTGCCCTTCCAATAGTGATATTCCTGACAGTTGTTGGAAGTGTGGTTATATTCGTTAAGAGAAGGGTATGGAGATAACCCTTCTTTTTAACCACACTGCTAATAAATATTAAAACTATAAGGTATTCCATGGATAGGTCTGATCTTATTTCCGGCATAGCTGAACGCGAACTTGTTTCCAGACTATGTGGTATTTTCAGGCATCAGGAAGATGAATCCATAATGGCGGGTGCAGGCAAGGATGACTGTGCTGTTCTGGATGTGTCTGATGAGGATTGCATGGTCATTACCACGGACATGCTGCACCGGAAAACCGATTTTCCTGCTGTTATGACCCCCTGGCAGATCGGTTGGATGTCTGCTGCTGTAAACCTGAGCGATGTGGCATCCATGGGAGCAAAACCGGTGGGTTTTCTTTCCGCTCTGGGGGTCACGGAAGATATGCAGTTGGGAGATGCCGAGGATATTTCCCGTGGCATGGATGCCTGTGCAAAGTTCTGTGACACCTCGGTCATCGGTGGTGACATCGATCTTCACGATGAGCTGACCATAACAGGAACTGCTCTTGGGATTGTGAAAAAGGAGCATCTTTTAAGAAGGACCGGGGCAAAGCCGGGTGATCTTGTCTGTGTGACAGGCAATGCCGGTTCTGCAGGTGCTGCACTACTGGCGATCCAGCACGATCTGGACGTCAGCGATTATCTGCTGAATACATTACTTGAGCCGATTCCCCGGACGGATGAGGGGCAAAAGCTTGCAAAGACCGGTGCGGTAACTTCTATGATGGATACTAGCGATGGACTTGCAATGTCCCTTTATGATCTAATGGATGCCAATGGCACCGGCTTCAGGATATATGAGGATCAGTTGCCGATATCTGATGAGGTCCGTTCTCTTGTCGGCGAAGATGATGCCCTTGAACTTGCTCTTTACACCGGCGGAGATTTCGAGTTGCTTTTCACGGTATCACCTTCGATGCTGGAAGACGCGAAATCCGTTTGTTATTTAAATGTTGTAGGCGAAGTTACTGATGATACTTTAATAACTATGATAAACAGAGGGGATGCAGAAGTTTCGATATATCGAAAAGGTTATGTGCATTTAGGAAGATTTGATAACATATAATCATATAATATTCGGAGAACTAACTATGAATAAAGGTTTAAAATTATTACTAATGAGTTTGCTCATTGTTGGGATGAGCTGTGGGGTGGCGATGGCTGCTACGCCTGATAGTGTGACAGACCTTGATGGAACGGCTGGAGAAGATTGGATTTTATGGAGCTGGACTAATCCATCAGCTGATTTTGATCATGTTGAGATTTATATCAATGACACCTTTGAGTTAAATACAACTGCTGACTCTTACAATGACACTGGTTTAACTCCAAGTACTTCTTATAATATCAGCACCCGAGTCTCCGATGGTTTAGGAAATGTCTCCACTTGGGAGAATCTGACTGTTTCTACAAATAGTCCGCCTGATACAACTCCACCTGCAAGCGTTACTGGTCTTAGTGATACTTCAGTTGATGAGCATTCCATCCAATGGGAGTGGACCAACCCTTCGGATAGTGATTTTGACTATGTGAAAGTATATATTAATGGTACTTTTAAGGAAGATGTAAGTGGCACTTCTTATCTGGCTTCAGGTCTTGATCCCGACACCCCCTATGAAATTGGAACCCGTACGGTAGATACATCTGGTAATGAGAACAGTACTTTGATTACTGATATTGTAACAACTGATACAGATACTACAGATCCCGGCAGTGTAACTTCTTTAGAGGCTTCTGACATCGGGTCAACATCGATCAAATGGACCTGGGATAATCCTTCAGATTCAGACTTTAATCATACGCTTATCTATCTGGATGATGCATATGTCGAACTATTGGATAAAGACACAAGCTCATATACTGCTACAGATCTAAGTCCCAATACTGAGTATGAAATCACAGTAAAAACAGTTGATACCAGTGACAATGAGGGTACTAATGTAAGCGATACTGCAACGACAGTCTCATTAACATATTTCTTAGGCGACCGTATATGGGAAGAAGATATCCAGTCTGATGATGAGTATACATGGAATTATCTGAGCTATTCCGGTTTCTATTACGATCTTGATACTGGTGATGGTTCTGAATCAATGACCATGAAGGACATTGGCAGAAAGATTGACGATGGCGATCTCACATATGAAACAAGTGCTTTCGAAACAGAATTTGAGAGTAACAGATGGAATAAATATGAGGTCATCGGTTTTATGGCAGAGAAGTATTTCGCCGGTTATCCTGACGAAGCCTTTGGAGTTGGGTTTGATGAAGTTAACCTGATGTCTGAGGGAATGCTTTCAAAGGTCCTGATCGATGATGATGACAAGAAATCAGTCTTTACAGGTGCAGGGCTTGTACTTGAAGATGGATATGTACTGAATATTGTAGAAGTCGACATAAACGGTGATAGGGTATACGTCAAGTTATCAAAGGATGGCGATGAGATCGATGAGGGTATCCTTTCTTCAGGTTCCACATACCTCTATGAGAAAGATCTTGGTGATGTTGATGATGTCCCTATAATTGCTGTTTATTTCAAGGAGATCTTCAGTGGTATTGAAACCAATGCTGTTTTTGTTGAAGGTATCTTCCAGATCTCCGATGAATATCTGGAGGTCGATGAAGGCGATGATTTTGGAGATATGACAATAGATGACATTGGACCTAATTCTATTACAATGGAGAATGATAGGGACATTTCCCTTGGTAAAGGTGACACTGTTGACATTATGGGTAAATTGAAGTTCATTGTTGCAGATAGTGGTACTTTGAGATTTGCACCATTTGTGGACATGTCTGAACCTGGAACCTATGAACTCAGGGGTACTGTTGTAGAGGAAGACGTTTTCAAATGGACTCCTATGAACTTTGAAGGTTTCTACTACAATATCGATGAAGGTATAGGCACCGAATCACTTGAAGTGCTTGGTCTTAACGGAAACGATATTGAGGAAGGCAACCTGACCTATACAACAAGACCGGACAATGTTTCATTTGAATATGGTTCATGGGGTGAATATGAGGTAATTGGTTTCATGGCAGAGAAATACTTTGCCGGTTATCCTGATGATGCCTTTGAATCTGGCTTTGATGAAGTTAGCCTGATGGAAGAAGGTATGCTTTCCAAGGTCCTGATCGATGACGATGATAAAAAATCCGTGTATGGTGGATCATCTTTAATTCTTGATGAGGGTTATTCACTGGACATTCTTGAGGTCGATATAAACGGCGAAAAGGTCTTTGTAGAACTCAATAAGGATGGTGACCGTGTAGACTCCACGATTCTATCTTCCGGAACTCCTTACATTTATGACAAGGATCTGGGAGATGCCGAAGATGTGCCTATACTTGTCATCAATTTCGATGAGATCTTCAGTGGCCGTGAGTCAACAGCTGTCTTTGTCGAAGGTATCTTCCAGATCTCCGAAGATTATCTTGAGATCGAAGAGGGTGATGACTTTGGTGAAATGGAAGTTTCTAAGATTGAGGATGATATCATCGAAATGGAAAACGAAGATGAAATCACACTTTCTGATGGTGATGAGATCGAAATTATGGGTGATATTCAGTTCAAGGTTGCAGACTCCAGTACTCTTCGTTACTATCCTTTCGTCGAAGTAACCGTTGAACCGGACGAAGCTCTTGATGTTGAACTTGATCCTAAAATAGTCGTAGAAGGCGATGAGGTAGTTGTAACCGTAACATCACGTGGTTCCCTGATCAACGACGCAACAGTCAAAGCAGGCAGTCTCATCCTTGGTACCACAGATAATGAAGGTGTAGTAGAATACAAGTTCTCCTCTGATGGCACCTACGATATAACTGCTGAGAAAGATGGTTATGCTACCGGAACTGCTGAACTCGAGGTTATTTCTCCTGATGACTTGAGCAGAAAGATGAGCATCGAAGTTTCTCCTGAGGTCATTCATGAGGGCAACCTTGTGACATTCACCATTGTGAAAGCAATCGGTGGCGATCCAATGGATGATGTGAGACTTTCCCTTGATGGTAAGACCATCGGGCAAACCGGCAGTGATGGTATTGTGACAGATGTCCTTACAGAGACCGGAATGCACAAGCTGATCGCTGAAAAGGATGGTTTCCTGAATGCTGAACTGAACATCGAGGTCAAGGAAATGCAGGCAAAGTTCGAGTTCAGTGATCTTGTACTTGATCCGATCGAGGTCAGGTCCGGCAAGGATGTTGAGATCACATTGAATGCTGTGAACAATGGTAATGCTGAAGGCACTTACTCACTTGAACTGATGGTTAACGACAATGTGTCAGATTTCCAGGAAATATCACTTGGTATCAACGAAACCACAGAGGTAACTTTCGAATACACTTCAGGAGAGCCGGGTAGCTATCTTGTCAAAGTTGGAGGAATGACTGCAACCCTCGAAGTAGTTGAAGGTGTGAGTACAATAGTTTACCTGCTTGGAGGTTTGGCGGTAGCAGTTCTTGGTGGCGCAGCATACCTTTTCACAGCCGGTGGCTGGACAGTTGAGACTGCAGGCCCAAAGGCAAGTGAGGCAATGGCTGCACTTTCTGAGAAGATATCCAATATGCTTTCAAGAGGTAAGGAATAATTGAATCTGGACCGGCTGGTCCGGTAAGCTGCCAGCAGTATGTCGGCTGGCAGCTTCTTTTTTCTTTTACTATCGTTTCACTATGCATGTGCTGTATTTATTCTATATTTACAAACCTATGGTTGGTCGCATGGTAAAATTCTCGAGAATCTGTAATTAAAATATAAATAGTGAAAGACCGATCATTCGATCTTACGTGCTACTGTTTCAATAGCCTCTACAAGACTGTTCTTTGGCATAATGGTTGCAACAGGTATGCGAATTATCTTTTCTACGGTGGAGCTGACAATTGGTGCACACACAAGCGCTTTGGCACCTTCCCTCTCGGCACGCACGGCAGCGATGATGGCCTCTTCCATCGATGTGGCGGAGTACTCCCTGATCGTGCAAAGGGTGCCTGAGATCTTTCTCTTTGTTTCATTTATGTTGTCCAGAACAGGGCGTGCAGCTATGACTGCAATGAAATCACCTTTTTCGGAACCCTCGATCGTCCGGATGGTCTTCACTATCTGGCGAAGTGTCCTCATGTTCGGTTCCCTGTTCCCTGACATCAGCTTATATAGAGTGCTTGGGGGAATATTTGCATATTCTGAGAACTCTATTGCTGTGAGCTCAAGATCTTCTTTTATGACTTTCAAAAGTGTGTTCTGAAATGCCTCGTCCGATTCAAAAGCAGCATCAATAACCTTATTCGCAACGCTAATATTAACTCCTCCACTACACTCCTATTTCCATAAAGGATATATTTCGCTTCGTATTAATACTTTTAGGACATAATGAGGGCATATGTGGTAAGATATAAATAGAACATTTAGACGAAATACAATGTTAATAAGATTAATATTATAATTCGTCAGGAGGTTTTTATGTGAAAATCACAACAATTGCATTCATTTCTATTATACTGGTTGCAGCAGTATTCCTCTCAGGATGTACTTCTGCACCTGAAGAAGATGCCGCGATCACAGAGATCAACATCGGCTATCAGCCAAGCACACACCAGATCTCTTACATGACAGCTATGGAGAAGGGCTGGTGGGCTGAAGACCTTGCACCATTCGGAATTGAGACCGTGAACGAATTCGAGTTCCCAACCGGTGCTCCTGAGATGCAGGCAATGCTTTCAGGTGACCTTGACGTAGCTTACGTAGGTGCTGCTCCTGTTATCTCTGCACTGGCTGCAGGCCTCGATGCTAAGATCATTGCAGCTGTAAACACACAGGGATCCGATCTTGTGTTGAGACCTGAAGTGCCTTATGAAAGTCCTGAAGACCTCAAAGGACTGAAGATCGCAACATTCCCTCCGGGAACCATTCAGGACACACTTTTCAGGAACTGGCTTATTGAGAATGGTATTGATCCTGAAAACGATCTGGATATAAAAGCCATGGGTCCTGGGGATGCCAAAGCAGCTATTGCAGCAGGTCAGGTCGATGGTGTATTCCTTCCACATCCTTCTCCAACTTTCATTGAAGCAGAAGGAAATGGGCGTACTGTCCTTGCATCAGGTGCGATCATGGCAGATCACCCATGCTGTGTATTGGTGGTAAGTGGTGACCTTATCAGGAACAACCCGGAAATGGTCGAACAGATCGTAAGAACACACATAAAGGCTGTTGACTATGATTCTGCAAACATCGAAGAGGCTGCTGAAACATATGGTGTCAAGCTTACTGCTGATTCGGCAATCGTCCTTGAGTCTCTTGAGGGATGGGATGGTGTATGGTCTGCTGATCCACGTCCGCTTGTGAATTCAACAGTAGAATATGCAAATATACAGTACGAGCTTGGATTCATTAATACGGAGCTTACAGCAGAAGACATGTTTGATGTGAGCTTCTATGAAGCTGTGTCTGAAGAATAAATAGAAACATACATTAATGAACAGAATATATATTGCCGGACCTGAGGGATAATTCCCTCAATTGTCCGGAGGCAACATGAGCAAAGACAGCACAAAAGGAATTTCAGGTAGGGGTATTGAAATAATTTCCCTTACTACTGCTATCATTGTCTGGCAATTAGTAGCGGATTACATAGTTGCTGATAAATTCAAGCTGCCAAGCTTTACTGATGTTCTGTTCGCTTTTTTTAAGATCATTGAGAATGGGGCACTATTTACTGATCTTTCTATAAGCCTGTTGCATTTCGGGATCGGTATCATTTCAGGTTTAGTGATAGGAATTCCAATTGGCATATCAATGGGCTGGTTTCAGACCGCGAATCGTGCTTTAGATCCCATCATTGAAATAATAAGGCCTATTCCACCTCTTGCATGGATACCGTTTGCTATCATATGGTTCGGGCTTACACATGCCTCTGCAGGATTTGTGGTATTTGTAGGTGCTGTTTTCCCGATAATCATCAATACATTTGATGGTTTCAAAAGCGTTCCAAAGGTCTATGTAGAAGCTGCAAAAGTCCTTGGCTGTATGAAAAGCGGATCTCTTATCCGACATGTCGCTTTCCCATCAGCATTGCCTTCAATTGCAGCCGGTATTCGCATAGCAATGGGAGTTGGATGGATGTGTCTTGTAGCTGCGGAAATGTTCGGAGTTAGCAGCAGTGGTCTCGGTTACAAGATCTGGTGGCACTATTATCTGCACCAGATGGACTTTGTACTCGTTTACATGCTGATCCTCGGTTTCCTTGGTCTTCTGATCGACAGGATATTCAGGTGGTATGTGGATGGCCGTCTGCTTAAATGGCGCGAAGGGGTCGTGGTATAATGGGTGAGGTTAAAGTATCGGATGTTTCACTGGCATTTGAAAAGGAAAATGGCGAATCCACTCTTGCACTGGATAATATTAATCTTGAGATCAAGGACAAGGAATTCATTTGTTTCATCGGTCCCTCTGGTTGTGGAAAGACAACACTTCTGAGGTCTATTGCAGGACTTGAAATGCCGGATTCCGGTGAGATAACCCTTGATGGTGAAAGGATCACAGTCCCCGATTCCAAGAGGGGCATGGTATTTCAGGAGTATTCATTGTTCCCATGGAACACTGTTATCCAGAACATCACATTCGGTCCCCAGATGCAGGGGATGAGCAAAGGTGAATCTCTTGAGAGGGCGGAGAAATACCTGAAACTTGTTGGTCTTGAGCAGTTTAGGAACAGTTATCCGTATGAACTCTCGGGTGGAATGCGTCAGAGAGTTGCAATTGCACGTGCTCTTGCAAATGAGCCCAAGGTACTTCTCATGGACGAGCCGTTCGGTGCACTGGATGCACAGACCAGGAATACCCTGCAGAACGAACTTCTCGATGTATGGGCCAAAAATCAGATCACCATTGTGTTTGTTACTCACAGTGTGGATGAGGCCGTCTTCCTTGCAGACAAGATCGTTGTTATGACCGCAAGGCCGGGTAAGATCAAAAAGGTCATAAATGTGGAGCTTCCACGACCTCGTGACAGGACAAGTTCTGAAGCAAACGAATTGCGCCATAGCCTTCTCCGGATGCTGGCAGAAGAAAGACGTGATTAATGCTGAAAATACACATTACGAATATAAGGTCTTGCTGATAAGACCTTATTATCTTACATGTCGGAACGAACAATAAGCTTTGTTGCCGACTCTATCTCTTTTATGTTTACTTTTCCGATAAGTTCAAGGGCAGTATCTGCTTTTGCAAAAGTGATCTCACACCCCGGTCGGATGGACATCTCATTACCACATATTGCATGACCTGCTACCTTTACATTATCGAGCATTGTGAGGTTGTAGGTAACATCAATATTTCCTCCTATCTCGCAGCGTGTGCTTATCAGTGCATCAGATGCTTTGACATTTCCTTTAACAAGGGATGCCTTGCCAAGTTCAAGTGAACCACTTGCCTCAAGATCTTTCCAGAAGTTCGCGCCTGAACCGATGATCACATTTCCATCGAGCCTGACACTATCTTCGAAAAATGCTTTCCTGCGAATAATGTAAGTATTTGTATCTGCGTGGTATTTGAGAAATTTATCCATTTTATGTTCCACATCCATGATCTTAAAGGCGTATCGGTCCTGTCCTGCAACATATGTAATATCAGCTGCTTTATTAATCTGTCTTTTTGTTAATATATTCTATTGGTCTTCAAAATTCCCAGTGTGATAAGTGAAAGTGCAGTTGCTGTAACGTCTCCTTCACCTTTACCCCATGATCCATTGAGATTTTGTCTGGAACGTAGCCACTTTTCTGACACATCCAGTTCTTCCTTGGATCCTGCAATAGAAAGTGCCTGAATGACGAGATTGCTTGTGGAAATGAATCTCCAGCCACCGTCTTCGTTCCTCTCTGATAATATCCATCCGGAACGTTCTTTGATGAGGTCGGCAAAAGGATCTTCTTCAATGAGATGGCCCTGCTTGATCAGGGCAGTAATGATAAGTGAGGTCGTCCCTACGTGTTCCCATTTCTCACCATAGTTCTCAACGAGCCAACTGCAGCCTTTAGGGTCATGAATGCCCATGTCTGCCAGAGCTATCAATGCATAAGTGGTGTCATAAACATCGTTTTCCCATGAGCCGTTGCTTTCCTGCCTGGCGGCCAGCCACCGTGAGCTATCTTCAAGATCAATGTCCGATGATGCAAGTGCGGAATAGGCTCTTGCTGTTTCCCTGACTGAATCGTTCCAGTTGTCCTCATTCCTGAGCTGTATCAGTCGGGAAGAATGGTCATTTTCAACATTCCAGAGTTCACATGCAGTTATAAGGCGTGCCAGTTCCTTTGCAGTCGATGCATTCTGCTGGTTTATCCATGTAAATGCTCTTTCGATCGCATCTTCCATGAGATAGATGATACCGACATCGTTATTTAGTGTTTTCACTCTGAAGGTTGTATCGATGTCTTTCTTCGTACTCTTTCTGTTTTCCCGGATTCCATTGTTTCACGTGTCCAAAATAACCTGTGACCCTTGATACATGATCGATCGCAGGTTTATTGCAAATGGGGCATTCAAGGTTCATTCCACGTGAAACATGCCTGTTCTCACATACGGAGAAGTCAGGCGAGAAGCAGAAGTATGCAAGGTCCGTTTCGGTGAGCTTCTGTATCAGTTCGCTCATGCCTTCCGGGTCCGGGAAGCTTTCTCCCATCCATATGTGACTGATGGTCCCTCCAGTAAAATATGGATGGAATTCTGATTCAATCTTTATCTTGTCTGCAAGGGATATCTTTGAGCTGTAAGGTACATGTGTGGAATTAGTGTAATATGCATCGTGACTGGTCCCCTGCACGTGTGCTTTTTCACCAAATGAAGACCTGTCAAGCATGGCAAGCCTGTGCGCTGTGCTCTCTGCAGGGGCCTGTTCGAACGTATATTCAATTCCGTCTTCTCTTGAATATGTCTCTATCTTTGCAAGCATATGGCGTATTATCTTCATTCCCAGCTCATGCTGCTCTATCAGACCTTCTCCTGTAAGGTTCAGCAGGCATTCATTAAGTCCGACTACTCCAAAGGTCAGGTGTCGCGAATCAAGATCAAAATACGGCAGGTCATTTTCAGTTCTCTGCAAAAGCCAGGGCAGTATCTTCCATTCATACAATGATCTCCTGACGATCTCCTGACCTTCGAGCAGGGCTTTCCTTGTTATTTCCAGTACTTCATCCAGCCGTTCAAAGAACCGATCGATATTTTCTATCCTTTCGATCCCATCTGTTCTTTCCGTCCTGTCTGAATCAAGTGCAACTCCGGGCAGGTTCACAGTTACTATCTTGTTGGAACCGCTTCCCATCCCTCCAGCTGTCCACACGCCTCCGGAATGCCTTGCAAGAAGACGGCAACACATTGCCTGCACGGTGTTTTCTTCAAGATAATCTGTGGTCAGGTTCAGGAAGTATGGGGCCCCGGTGGAAGAAGTGGCATACATCGTTTTTTTCCATAAAGGATCTTCAATATCAATGTCCTTTGTTATGGCAGTAGTGATAAGTGGGAATGTGAATGGAAGTCCGTCAGCATCACCCTTTGCTGCTATCTCCATAAAAGCACCGTAGATAGCACGTGCTTCTTTTTCAAATTGTGAGTATTTCCTGCCAATGAACTTTCCTCCATAGACCGCAGGTTCATTTGCAAGGGAGGAAGGGCAATTGATACGGAGTCCGATGTTGGTGAATGCACTTTGTGCACCTATGCGGTTGGACTGGTTCATCTGGAACATGAATCCCTGTACTATCTGGAGAAGTTGCTCTTCATCTATGTCCGAATAGTGAAGGTGCGGTGCAAGTAGCCAGTTGAACATATCGATTGCCTGTGCTCCTGCAAAGAACTGCTGGGAATGAAGCATAAAGGACATCGCATGGAATATGGCAGCATTGAACTGTTTTGCAGGAGCACTTCTGGAATCCGTAAATTTCAGTCCATCCATGAGGAATATCCTGCCATCTATTCCATTGCAGTATGGCTTGAAAGGATCGCTCAGGTCGTGTATGTGTATGGTGCCTTTTATGTGTGCATTGGCAACATCTTTCGAGTACAGTTTTTCAAGTGCGTATCTTTTCTTGAGCTGGGATGAAATATGCATGTCAATGACAGAAGGGCTAAGTCGAGTGTTTGCGTTCTCCCTGATCAGCCAGTTCTTGTCATACAGGACATCATCTATCAGGTCATCAGTATCCTTAAAATCAAGACGATCGATTTCATCTTTACCTGT